>NZ_JAUBRA010000017.1:0-100078 GCF_036701555.1 Microcoleus sp. Pol10D4 | reverse complement strand
TAGAGTTGAATTCCTTGACGGGGTAGATTCATATATCTCTTTTTTTGTCAACTTCTAATACTGTACCGACGCTCTAGACGCCGGAATAGGCAACGACTATCTCTACGGCGGTACCGGCAAAGACACCCTAAATGCCGGCCTCGGCAACGACCAACTTTACGGCGGCGGCGATGCCGACATTCTCCTCGGCAAAGAAGGCGACGACAACCTCTACGGCGAAGCTGGCGACGACACCCTCGATGCAGCAGAAGGCAAGGATTCCCTCTACGGTGGCGATGGTAAAGACATTCTCGATGCCGGAATTGACAACGACTATCTCTGGGGTGGTCAAGACGATGACACTTTATCAGCCCAAGCTGGCGATGACTACCTGTTTGGCGAAGGTGGCAACGACTCACTCAACGCAGCAGAAGGCAACGACAGTCTCTACGGTGGAGACGGCAAAGACATTCTTGATGCCGGAATTGGCAACGACTATCTCTGGGGTGGTCAAGACGATGACACTTTATCAGCCCAAGCTGGCGATGACTACTTGTTTGGGGAATCTGGCAACGACAGCCTCGATGCAGCCGAAGGCAACGATTCCCTTTACGGCGATAGTGGCAAAGACTTTCTCAATGCTGGCGCAGACAACGACTATCTCTGGGGTGGTCAAGACGACGATACTTTATCAGCCCAAGCTGGCGATGACTACTTGTTTGGGGAAAACGGCGATGACATCCTTGATGCTGGCGAAGGCAACGATTCCCTTTATGGTGGCGATGGCAAAGACATTCTCGATGCCGGAATTGATAACGACTATCTCTGGGGTGGTCAAGACGATGACAATTTATCAGCCCAAGCTGGCGATGACTACTTGTTTGGGGAAAACGGCGATGACATCCTCGATGCTGGCGAAGGTAACGATACCCTCTACGGTGGCGACGGCAAAGATACCCTGTTCGGCGAAGCTGGCAACGACTTATTAGAAGGCGGTTTCGGCGACGACTCACTCTTAGCAGGCGACGGTAACGATACCCTTCTCGGTCAAGCTGACAACGACACTCTGTACGGCTTCGGTGGCGATGACATCCTGGAAGGCAACTCAGGAAAAGACCGACTTTTTGGGGAACTCGGCAACGATACTCTCAGTGGCGGTACTGAAAACGATACCCTCGAAGGTGGTGACGGTAACGACATTCTGGACGGTGGTGATCATAACGACACTCTGTTCGGACAAGTCGGTGATGATACGGTTATCGGCAACCGTGGCGATGACATTGTTGATGGCGGTTCCGGCAATGATTTGCTTCAGGGTAATCAAGGGCGCGATCGAATTTTCGGTCAATCCGGCCTCGACACCCTCCTCGGTGGCGACGATAGCGACACTCTGTGGGGAGGAGACGACGCTGACAACTTGCTGGGAGAATCCGGCAGCGATACCCTGTTCGGCGGTTTCGGCAACGACCAACTCGACGGCGGCGAAAATAATGACAGCCTCTACGGGGAAGGTGGCGATGATACCCTAGCTGGCGGAACAGAGGACGATTTCGTAGATGGCGGCACCGAAAACGACACTCTCTCCGGCAATGACGGCAGTGACAAATTATACGGCCGCCAAGGCAACGACTTCTTAGAAGGCAATGCCGATAATGACCAACTGTGGGGTGGAGATAACGAGGATACGCTGTTAGGACAAACCGGAGATGACATTCTGCGGGGTGAATCGGGCAATGACAGCCTTGATGGTGGCGAAGGGGCCGATCGACTTTTTGGTCAAATCGGCAAAGATACCCTCTCCGGTAACATTGGCGACGACTACTTAGAAGGTGGCGGAGACGATGATAGCTTAAGTGGGGGCGCAGGGCGCGATCGCATTTTCGGAAATGACGGCAATGACTTCGCCGACGGCAACAGTGGCGACGACTACATCGACGGCGGGGCGAACAACGATACTTTAGCAGGGGGAGAAGGGCGCGATCGCATTTTCGGTCAATCCGGCAACGACAGCCTCGAAGGCAACGACGACAACGACTTCCTCGATGCCGGTACCGGAAATGACACCCTGTGGGGCAACGACGGCGACGACGAACTCTACGGCCGAGAAGACCTTGATTTCATCGATGGTGGCCGCGGCAGCGACCAAATCTACGGCGGAGATGCAGCCGACACCCTCCTCGGACAAACCGGAAACGACAACATCGACGGTGGTTCCGGCGCAGACTCGATTCTCGGCGGCGATGGCAACGACAACATTTGGGCAAAAGCCGGCGATGACTCGATTTTTGCCGGCGCCGGCAGCGACAACATTTGGGGCGACGAAGACAACGACCTGATTTTTGGAGAAGCAGGCGAAGACAAAATCGACGGCGGTTCCGGCTACGACACCATAGACGGCGGCGCCGGCAACGACCAACTGTTCGGCGGTACGGGCAACGACCAATTATTAGGAGGTGCCGGCAACGACAAAATTGACGGCAGCATCGACGACGACAAACTCTTCGGAGGCGCCGGCAACGACTTGATGTTTGGCAGTCAAGGGCAAGACACCATGCTAGGCGAAGTCGGAGAAGACACCCTCTACGGTGGCGATGAAACCGACTTGATGGACGGCGGCGCCAGTAACGACATGGTTTTCGGCGACTCCGGCGATGACACCCTCACAGGCGATTCCGGCGACGACACCCTCACAGGTGGTGGTGGCAACGACTGGATGGGCGGTGGTAACGGCGACGACTTAATGTTCGGTGAATGCGACGACGACACCATGCTGGGAGGTGCCGGTAAGGACACCCTTGACGGCGGTTGTGGCAACGATTTGCTAACCGGGGAAGCTGGCAGCGACAACCTGTTGGGTAATGAAGGCGATGACAGTCTTGATGGCGGCAGCAGCAATGACACCCTTGATGGCGGTAATGGCAACGACTTCTTAAATGGTGGCAGCGGCAACGATAGCCTGAACGGTAACGACGGCGATGACAGCGTTTACGGCGGTGAAGGCAACAACCTACTCAAGGGCGGCAACGGCTTAGATACGCTGATTGGAGGCAGCAGTTCCGACATCTTTGTGCTAGCACCAAGTTCGGGACTCGACAACATTGTTTACTTCCAGGTCGATCGCGATTACTTCGGACTCTCACAAAACCTCACTTTTGACCAATTGCAAATCGTTCAAGGCGGTGAAAATTATACTAACGATGCTTTGATTAGCATCGCAGGCACCGGCGAACACTTAGCTTGGGTGAAAGATACTCAATTTAGTGCGATCGACAGTTCTCGGTTTATTTCCATCACCCCCGGAGCCCCGCTGCCTGGAGTTTTCAATACTGCCTCGGATACCGATCTTTTAACCGGCGAACCTGTTGATAGTGACGATGTTCTAAGTGCGATCGACAGCGGTTCTGATACTAGCTTGTCCAGCACGATTACTGAACCAATTAGTCAGCCAAACAGCACGATTACTGCACTAATTGACCAGTCAAGTAGCACGATTACTGCATCAATTGACCAGTCAAATAGCACGATTACTACTCTAGAAAGTGCCAGCCAGCCACTGGTGACAACAGCTACTAATCCAGCTATTTCAATAGCAACTGATGGCACATCTACCACCGATGACATCTTGCTGAATGGCGGTTCAATTCCAACACTGAATAGCTTTAGTGGCATCGATGATGACATTCTCATCTACGATTCTAACAGCTTGTTAACATCTCTAACCAACGCTCAAACTCAGCCAATTATTCCTTTGACAGCGACGACTGTTGGTAGTGCGATCGCTCCTAATGCTAATCCTTCTGGTCAGGAATCTGACCTCTTCCTTAATGCGAATCCTAGTCCCATTCAGCTACCAACAAGTAGCGATTTAAGTGGCACTTCTACCTTGTAGTAATTGTAGGTTTGCTTGAGGGCGATTGAATAGATAAAAACCTGGTTTCTTCAAGAAGCCGGGTTTTTTGCAGTTTTTTCGGTTTGTAATATCAAATCCGGGTTGTATCGTTGACCGTTGCCTGGTCATGATTTAACCGCAGAGAACACAGAGGACACAGAGGGAGAGAAGAGAGATATCAATAATTATGCTACGGGATTTGATATTAGCTATTGTTGCGATCGAGCCTTACGATCGCGTGAGCTTTGCTGTTTCCAGATCGTACCGGAATTGATCGAGGGTTCCTTCCTTGATTTTTTCGATCGCCTCTTCAATGGCTTCTAGTGGAACGAAGAACCACTCCCTTGGCTGCACTGGTATGCCGAAGCGATCCTGTAATTCCAAATCCAATCGAGCGCTGGCGAAGAACTTCTGAAGGAGTGCCTCAAGTCGCTTCCGGTTCATATTTGCCAGTTTGAATTTTGCGACGATTTCCACATCTGCTAGCAGATAGGTGGGGTCTTTCTTGGCGTTGGCAATTCGGCTTTTTACGTCTCCTCCGGTGACGCCGATCTTGTGAATAATAAACCGATTCTCCGCAATGAAGGGGTGATCCGATTGGCTCCTGAGCACGTAAATGTACCCAGTTGGTAAGTCGTCTGCTGCTTCAATATGGGAAAATAGGGGGCCGAAATCTGGGGTGGTGATGCGGCGGCTGGCCTTGTCTTTATTTAAAGCACGCTGGAGCGATCGCAACAGCAAATCGCTCTCGGTGGCATTGTCATAAACCACCCTCAGCCGGCAGTCCGATCGACCATAGTCGCTGACAAACGGCTCACCCATATCGACCACCATCACCTTCTGCCCATCAAGGATGAACAAATCACCTTCCTTTACGGCCGCATAGTCCTGATATTTGATGGTTTGCCGTTCCCCCGACTGCAATTGCCGTTGCACTTTGTCAAAGATGGGTTTGAATTCATCAAAGTCCTGACAGGGAGTACGTTGGGCGATTTCCTCGGCTGCTTTGATTTCGCTGCGCGATCGCACATGAGTAAGCTGGGTTACGTCGTTCTCTGAGGCTGCATCGACTCCCAGGGAGGTTAGCAGTGCTTCATCTGTGAGATCGCGAACTGTGATCAGGCTGGCATCAGTCTCAGCATCTAAGAGTCCGCGAGAGTCTAGCGGTTCCAAGACGGCGCGACATTCCTCCGATTCTCGCAGGCGATCGAGCCGTACCGCATAAAGCCGCTCGAAGATATCGCGATCTTCCCCATGCTGGGGCAGTCTGCCATATTCTTCCACAAACCGCTCGATCTCCTCAAACCCTGCGATGATCCGCTCTTCTCTGGCAGAACGCTGGCCGGAGGGTTCGGGGGTCATGTCCATGCCCAATTCACCGAGCAATTCCAAATCATCATCGGTGGTGTACTTAGGCATTAGTTTCCTCCTTCACTTTGCGTTGCAGGAAGGCAACTCCTTCTGCCATCCGTTTTTCCCAGGGATCGACTGCTGTGAGAGAGGGCAACCTGCCTTTTTCTTGCTTGAACCGCAGCGCCCGTTTGGCTAATTCCCGCGCTTCTTCCACGCTAAGGGTTACTCGCTTAGCCGCAATGACTTCTGCCACCTGCTTCAGCCGTTCTTCGCTCATGGACTTAGCCAGGATGGCATAGGCTTCGCCAAAGGGATTGATGCGATCGATCAGATCCATATCGAGGTCTGTTACCGATAGGGCGAACTTCCTCACCCCATCGAGGAGTGAGGTGTTTTTCGCTGCTTCCCCACCACCAGGATTTGTGGCGTACTGCCCACCACCTTCGTTCATGGTTTTTTTAGCTTGTTGGACAAGGGTTAGGGCGGCGATCGCGTGTTGGCGGACGGCTTCTCGATCTTCCGCTTCTAGATTTGGGAACTTCTCTTTGACGATTTTGCCCATGCGAACTTGGGTTAGTTCTTCTGGCACCAGTTCTTCATCAAATAGGCCGCGCTCGATCGCGGGCTTATCTTGGACAAATGCCGTCACCAGTTCGGTCAAGTCTTCGCGGCAGATGCGTTCGGCTTCCGGGCTCTTGGGTTCGGCTAATCCCTTAATTTCCATTTGAATCAGGCCTCTCTCTGGATTGATGCCCACGTTGCACTTGCCAGGATTGTAACCATCTTCCCCGTAGTCGAAGCCCGGTGTTGGTTGATTGTCGGGACGCTTGGGTTTGAACTCGAAGCGTGGCGCGAGCACTTGCTCCATCAGTAGGCTGGCTGCAATGGCTTTGAGCGTGTCGTTCACTGCCTCGGTGACGGCAGATTCGGCGGCATCCGGCTCGGCAATCAGGTTGGTGAACCGAGCGCGGGTTTTCCCTGGTGCATCGCGGGTGGCACGACCGATAATCTGAATAATCTCTGTCAAACTGGAGCGGTAGCCGATCGTCAGGGCGTGCTCGCACCAGATCCAATCGAAGCCTTCTTTCGCCATGCCGAGGGCGATGATGATGTCCACACGATCGCGATTGTTCTTATGGGTGGGGTCTTTTAGGGCGGTGGCGACTTTATCCCGTTTGGTGGGGTCGTCGTCTACGAGATCGGCAATCTTGAGAATCGTGCCGTCGGCGGTTTTAACCAGTTG
This sequence comes from Microcoleus sp. Pol10D4, assembly GCF_036701555.1. Classification (NCBI taxonomy): domain Bacteria; kingdom Bacillati; phylum Cyanobacteriota; class Cyanophyceae; order Oscillatoriales; family Microcoleaceae; genus Microcoleus; species Microcoleus sp. Pol10D4. Next base: position 93,614 of record NZ_JAUBRA010000017.1, on the reverse strand, counting down.
AAATCCCGTCTTGGGGTCGGTGCCTTGCCATTCGCCCAGTTCCTCGATGATGTGCTCCACCTCGCGGATCTTGTCCTTCGTACTTTCGCGGGAGTTGACGTTGGGAATGTGCAGGATGGTTTTCTCTTTGGGGTTTAGCACCTGCACGATTTCGTCGGTGTAGCTACCCGCGTAGAAGTAGTAGCCAATGTCGAGTTGCTTGAGGTATTGGTAGCCGTTGAGCTGTTCGTAGTAGGTGTAGGTGACGGTATCGAATCGGGATTCGTCTTCGGGGTGCAAGACGGCTTCGGCATCGCCGCGAAAGTAGGAGCCGGTCATGGCTATGATGTGGGTTTTGTCGCGGGCCATGAGTTGGCGGACACGATCGCCCAGCTTGTTGTCTGGGTTGGACGAAACATGGTGAAATTCGTCTATGGCGATCAGGCGATCGTCTAAGACTTCGATACCGAATTTGTCCACGGCAAAGCGGAATGTGGCGTGAGTGCAGACCAGAATCTTGGCACCGCTGGCTAGAAACTTCTGCACCGCGCCCACTTTGCCGCCGTCGTTTCCCGGTGCGTCGCAGAGATTCCACTTCGGTTCAACTTGCCAATCGGCCCAAAAGCCAAACTGACTCAGCGGCTCATCGTGGAAGCTGGAGCCGATCGCCTTTTCTGGCACGACGATGATGGCTTGTTTGAGGTTCTGGTTCTCTAGTTTGTCCAGGGCGATGAACATCAATGCGCGACTTTTGCCGGAGGCGGGGGGCGATTTTATTAGGAGATATTGTTCGCCGCGCTTTTGGTAGGCGCGTTCTTGCATCGGGCGCATACCGAGGGCGTTGGGGCGGGTGGAGGTGCCATCCTGGGCGTAGGTGACGGAAACTGAGGGAATCGCGATCGGTTTGCTCATCGGAATTTTTTTAGATATTTTTGTGCTAGAGCTGGTTTAAGAGTTCTGTTTATAGTGATTAACTTGTTCAAAGAAAGAATACGGGGACTGAAGTCCCTCGCGCCGCTTCCCTCTCAGGACTGAAGTCTCTGAGTTTCCCGCATCCGATATTAATTTGATGAGAATTTTCACGGAAAAGCTTACTGGTATTTTTGGGTGAGATAGTCGGTATATTCTGCTTGTATGTCATCATCGCTAGGGGCTGAACCGGGACGTTTGGCGATGCCCCGGAGTCCGGTGAGAGTGCCGGGGGGGATAGTTTGACGGGGGGAGAGTTGTTTTTGGTGGAGAAATTCGGCGAAGTTGAGGACTTCGTTAATTTGGTTGTCTGGGAGGACTTGGATAAGCTGGTAGAGTTTGTCGGCGGCTGTCATGATTTTTTGGGCGGTGAATGGGTTATTGACAGGTTTGTACTTTAATTATTGCTAAAGTCTATTTTCAGAGGCGATCTTTCCAGTAGCTTGGATCGCGACGACAACTCACGATCGCCGCAATCACGATTCGATCGGGATAGACTCGATACAAGATGGCATAGGAAAATTTGAGGGTCAAATAACGACGAATCTGACCTTCAACGATCGGCCAGCGCTCTGGTGATCCAATAATTTTAAATATGGCGTTTTCTATCGTGTCGATGAAATCCTGGTGTCTGTCTTGTTGGGCAAAAAATTGCACAGCCTCTGCATATTCTTGCAGGGCGACTGGGTGAAATTCATATTTCATTGCTGTGCAAGTTGCCGTATTTGGGCTAAGGCAATATCTCCGGGAATGGTTTGAACTGCGCCGCTATCAATTTCGGCAATGCGTTCTTGAGCTTTCTGCACGCCTTCTAATAAAATATCTCGATCGATTTGTCTTTCCATGCTCTCCACAATTTTGTCAATGAGGATAGCCTTGGCTGCATCTGGTAATGCAGTGGCTTCTGAAATGAGTTGGTCTAGGGTTAGCATTGGCTTGTTTGGCTATAAGGGGCTAGTCTGATTTTAACATTCTGTATTTAACGGGTCATTTTGGTAGCTCGTAGGCGCAAGCCGGGGCGCAGCCATCGCACTTCTCCTCATTTACATCCTTTAGGTTTGGCGGATTTTTTTGGCAGTGCTGGCTGACTGGTCATCTTTGTATACAATTCAAACAGTTTTTCGAGGCGTTCGGTGTCGTTTTTGAAGCGGCGACCGATGTAGATTCGTTCCAGGATTTCGTCATTACGATCGTGCAGCGACTTCTTTGGGGTAGCGTGGTCTGCGCGGAGGTTGGGGGGCATGGTTTCGGGGTAACTCCCATTTGCTTTTAAGCACTTAAATCCTTCATTCATAAGGGTTTTAAGCTTTGGAGCTTCGTCATGTGGATTTGCATTTAATACCATTTCTCTACAATCGTGCAACACTCTTCGACCCCCCCTAGCCCCCCCTTGCCAAGGGGGGGAACAAGAATACTGTTGCATTCTTTTTTAAAATTGGTATAAGCACTTTTACGCCCTAAAAGGGAGGTAACGACTCTGCTCTAGCTAAGCTAACCATTAGAATCAATATCGCCCATGACAGCAAGCGCCAACTTAAACTTAAGTTCTTCACTGAAATCTTCCTCGAAAATAAGAGACTCAATCAGTTCACATAAAAAATCTTTAGAAATTTTTCCTTCTGCTATCCAGACGGCGATATTTTCCATTTATAGGACAAACTTTCTTACCACAAAATCGTAACCATTGAGCTTTAGAAAATAAGCTCCCAATGCAATACTAGAGCGTTTATTTCCGTCATTAAAAGCATGAAACTTGTTGACAGCAAAAACTAGGTGAGTTAATTTGTGGTGAATCTCAGGATAATAGAGATCGTTTTGAATATGTTATAATGCGCTCTCAGACTCGGATTATTAGAACCCGGAAAGCCGCCTGAGTTTTCGATAATCCAATCATGCAGCTCGATCGCATAATGAATGTCAAAGTAAAAAAAAGCTGCTGCCATAACTTACCGATCCTTCAATCGCTTAAATACAGCCAAAAGAGCCGGATCGGAAAGTTGCTCTTCTAAAGAACGGCTGGTTTCTCCTAAAAATTTATCAAAGTCGCTCTCTGGAACACTTTGGATATACGCTTCTAATTGTTGATGCAGAGCATCCCGAAACCCTAAATCGCGACTGGCCATTTTGATGCGGGCATCTTCAATAATGGGTTTTAGATAGGGGTTTTCCTCTGCCGATTCCAATAGGGAATCAACCTCTTTTTGTTTCAGCTTTCGTCCCAGCTTTTCTGACTCGGCTTTCAATTCTGCTGCCAAACCATTCTCTAGACTGGCAATGGCGATGAGAACTTCGGCATACATGGTATCACGGGGGCAATCTTTTTTGCCCAAGCTTAGGATCTGTTTATATTCTTCCGCCTTCTCTCGGAAAACAATCTGATACACTTTGTTGGTGTAAATGCCATACTTAAACTTGCCCATGTCCAGGTAATTATCAAGGGCATCGGTAAAGGTTTTACGATAGCTAAATTCTTGATAGACTGCTGGTAAGTAATTGTTATCTCTCTGGTTAATGTATTTGGTATGTCCGCCTGCCCGTTCTGCCATTATGTCAATGACGATATCTAAGATGCGCGATCGAATTGCACGGGCCCGATCGCTCTCCACTAGCACCATTGCTAGATTTAAAGTCGCCCGGAAGGTGAAAACCCCTAGGACTGTGGTTTTGGTACCGTAATCAGTTACGGTAGCATCCATCAAAGTCTTGAAATCTCGAAGTTTCTGACCTCGTAGCACCCTATAGCCATTAGTCTTCAGCTCATCGTTGTGACTGGATAGATACTTTTCAATTGTACTTTCGCTGATACCGAAAATTTCAATCAGTTGTTGTTTGGTAAATAGCAGTTCTTCTTCATAGTAAGTGCCTCCTAATCCTAAGTATTCTTCTATTTTTTCTAGGGCATAGCGATTGTTGAGGATATTTTGGCGATCGAGTGGCGATGAAGTTAAATCTTTTGCCATCATCATTTTTCTCCTTTGGTTTTACGTTTGGCAGACTTGTTGAGGGGCGCTGGCTGACTGGTCATTTTTGTGTACAATTCAAACAGTTTTTCCAGGCGTTCGGTGTCGTTTTTGAAGCGACGACCAATGTAGATTCGTTCCAGGATTTCGTCATTACGATCGTGCGCTTCCCTAACCAGAGGGAATTCGGTATCCATACGATCGCGATCGTACATATCGGCGATCGTGGCTGGGAAATAGTGCTCTCGCGCTAGCAGAATATGTTCGGCGCAGCGGGTGAGGTCGGCTTTGTTTTGCTCGGTGAGGGTGGGGACGGGGAAGGTATTCCAGCCGAGGGTGTTGGAGTAGGAAAAGTCAGAACGCATACGAGCACAAACGGCTCCAACCCAAACTAGGTGTATTCTCGAAGCTGCGAGCGAAAAATTCCATAACGGGGCATCGTAGAGTGCATAGCATTTATTTGAAAGAATTACTGTCATATCCAGTAGTGCAATTGGCAAGTATGCTCTGTTCTCCGAGGTGATTGCAGGAACAACGATCGAATATTTTTTTGCTGTACCTTCAATTTGCATGAAGCGATGTGGAGGAACTTTCGTATTGCGAGTTGTCGGAGCAGTGCTACTTAAGCGAACTTCACGAACTCTATCAACTCGATTACGGAGAAATTCTGAAGCTAAGGCTAATTCAAGATTGTGATCTTCTATCCATATACAATAACGAAGACGAGCATTCACAACCTCACTTGCCCCTACGTAGGGACACACCAGTTCACGGGGAAGTGATCCATCACTCACTCGCTGTCTATACTCTTCCGTTGACATAATAAAGCTTCCGCCATCTGTCGGCATATTGCCACGAAGCATTTTTGCTTGCTGGCCTAATGGGGTCATGGACTTGCTAACAATTACATCAGATCCAGGAACGAGATATGGCCCAATAATATCTACAAAACGACACTGATCACCGTTGTATATTCTATTCTTGGACGAATCACGACCCACACCAAAAATGACTACCGTAACACCAGCTTTATTTGATGCCAAATTAGACCAGTTAAATGGGTGGTAAGCAAAATTAATGGTAAGACCTGAATTAAGAACATACGGCCAAAGAACCGGCACCTGTTCCCCCTCGCAAATAGTTTTAGTGGTCACAAATGCGAAGCTTGCTTCAACATAACTTAGAAAATCCACACCTTTTAAAACCCAACCTGAAACATAGTCAAGACTCTTCCAAGATTTAAGTACGCCTTCAGCAATCAGTTTTAGGTCTTCTTTTTGTTCCTTTGTTTGCCAGGAACTACCTTTATAAGGTGGATTACCACAGATATAAGTTTCTCCGCCCTCATTCTCAAAATCAATCTCCGCCACTTCCCGCATCTCGCCAAACAAATCCAAATCCTCGCGCTGCACCTTCACCCCCGTTCCTGTCGGCGGACAAAGACTCAACCAATCCAACCGCAACGCATTCCCACAGGTAATCCAGTTATCATCCTTCAGCGGCAAAAACTCCGCCAGCGCCAGCTTTGGCCCTCGATACAACACATCACATTGATACTCCGCAATAATCAACGCCAACCGCGCAATCTCACAGGAAAAGTGACGCAATTCAATTCCCCGAAAATTCGTCAGCGGAATCTCAGATTTGCGATCGCCCTCACCCCGAAGACGATTAATCTCCGCCTCAATTTCCCTCATCTTCTTATACGCAATCACCAGAAAATTCCCCGATCCACAAGCCGGATCGAAAACCCGAATTCGCGCTATCCGTTGCCGCAAATTCAGCAGCTTGCGGGCATTCTCCCCCGCTGCCTCCAATTGCTCCCGCAAATCATCCAAAAACAGCGGATTCAATACTTTGAGGATGTTGGGCACACTCGTATAGTGCATCCCCAACGCACCCCGCTCCTCATCATCCGCCACCGCCTGAATCATCGAGCCGAAAATATCGGGATTAATCTTTGTCCAGTCGAGATTGCCAACATGAAGTAAGTACGATCGGGCAATCTTGCTAAAACGCGGCACCGCCACCCCACCCGAAAACAGCCCTCCATTCACATAGCGGAATTTATCTGCCCAATTGCGAATCTTCGCCGCCTCCCGATCCTTAAGCGGCGTACACATCGCCCGAAACATCTCCGACAGCACCTCGTGCGTATTCGACGAATCACTCGCACTCATTTGTTCGATGGTGGCAGTGAAGAGGGCATTGCTGTGAAAGATATTCGTATCCTCCGCAAAGAAACAGAAGATTAGTCGCGCCATGAAGTGATTTAACGCTTCCCGGCGATCGGCATTGTCCCACTCCGGGTTCTCCTTCAGCAGCTCGACATACAAGCGGTTGAGGCGCCCCGTAGCCTTGATATCAAAGGCATTCTCCCGGATCTGCTTGACTGTCGTAATGCCCGCCAAGGGCAGGAAAAAACCGAAATGGTTGTGAAAGTCGGGGTAATCGCAAGCGACTATCTCCCCATCAGCGAGGTTTTCCGCCTCAAAACTTTTGCCATCGGTGGCCAGGATAAACTTAACCTTATACCGAGCCGTCGCCGCACTATCCCGCAAGGCTGTGAGGGTGTTTGTCACCTCGCCTTCCGGGCAAACCTTCACATGGATATTGTTACGCTGGAGCACGCCACCGAGATCCGATTGGTTGGAGCCACCGCTTTTGCTTTTGAGCCGCTTGAGAGTCGTCGGCTTGTTACCAAAGGCTTCGAGGAAGGCAAAGGGGAACTCTTCCGAGTCAAAGGGCGCTTCAGCCAGCCTGGAAACTGCTTCTTCGATTTCGATTGCATTCATACTTCGACCATAGGTAGCTCAGGGGCGGTAGCTCAGAGGTTCCATTATCGCCTGTTAACGCAATTTTGGATTTTACCTGATTTGTCGATCGATCTTCTGAGTTCAATCGACACCACCAATGATTAACTCTGCGATCGTAGAAATGTCCAGAAAATCTCTGGGAACCCAATGTCTATTAATATCATGTGCGATCGATTAATTATAATATGCCGATCGGGCGGGTTTTTGAGATTGTCAATTATTGGCAGATATTCTTGGTGAGGGGAACCCTACAAAAATCGAGGTCGATCGATCGGACATGATATAATTCCCATGCTACCGGCAACGATATTACCAGCCCCTACAGCATTAACTTAATTAAAAGAACGCAGACGGAATTCCATCTGCGTTCATCTGTGTTTATCTGCTAATATCTGCGGTCAAAAAACCTCCCAATCCCACTACTTCGCAGCAGGCAAAGACAACTGAGGCGAAGTTTTAGGAGAGCTTCCATTCACGGGAATCGCCTCCGGTTCTTGCGAAAGCAAAAACTCGCGAATAACCCTAGCAACTGCTCTTTGAGCTAAACCGCCGACTACTTTCTGCCCCATATTTTGCACTTCCGGTTTCACTAACAACTGCGGAAGTAGCTGCAATACTTTCATCGTATCAAAACCGGGAGTTGATTGCAAAATATCCCAAATCCGCTTGATGTGTTCTAAGTTTTTTTGTTCAGTTTGTGAAACCACAGGTTGATTTGCCTTGACTCCAAACCATTCGCCGACGACTGCTTTGGCGTTAGCAACAGCATTGCTGGAAAGTGTGTCAAGACTTTTGACTAATTCCAGGACAATACGATCGCGAATAAAATCTCCTCTTTGGGAAAATAAATATTCTAAAGCTTGGTTCAAGAGTTTGCTGACATCATAATCCTCGCTCTCGCGGGCATTGTTGAGCAAGTTTTCTAAGCGGTTCCAGCGGAATTCGCCTTGTTTGAACAGCAAATCTTGCAGGGATGCTCTCAATTCCGGTGCGGGGTCGCTCAACAGCCGCTTGGCTACGTAAGGATAAGCTTTGCTCAACACTTTGAATTCTGGATCGACATTAATGGCAATCCCTTCTAACGTAACGAGCGATCGAATAATCAAAGCATAGTAAGCTGGAACTCGGAAAGGATATTCGTACATTACCGCCGAGAGTTCGTCAGTAATGCTTTTGAAATTGAGTTCGGCAACGCTAGCACCCAAAGCATTGTTAAAGACGCCCGCCAAAGCTGGAATAATTGGCGTTAAATCGGTGTCGGGAGTTAAAAACTCCAACTTCACGTAATCTTTTGCTAAACCTTCAAAGTCGCGGTTCACCAAATGCACTACCGCTTCCAACAAGCCGTACCGTTGATAAGGTTTAACTTCGCTCATCATCCCGAAATCGAGATAAGCCAACTGACCGTCAGGAGTTGCCAAAAGATTGCCGGGATGCGGGTCGGCGTGAAAGAAACCGTGTTCTAGAAGTTGTCTGAGAGAGCATTGCACCCCCACTTCAATTAAGTAAGGAGCATCGATTCCTTGAGCTTTAACGGCCTCTAAATTCGTAAGTTTGATGCCGGTGATCCACTCCATTGTTAAGACGCGGCGGCGGGTATATTCCCAGTAGATGCTGGGAACATAAATGTCTTTGATGTGACCGTAGAGTTGGGCAAACCGTTCGGCATTTTGACCTTCGTGGGTGTAGTCCATTTCTTCGTAAATGCGCTCGCCCAACTCGTCCATAATGCTTGCGAGGTCACTGCGAATTATTTTGAAGTTGTTTTGTGCCCAAACTGCAACGCGCCGCAGGATGTAGATATCTAAACCGATGTTCTCGGCTAAACCTGGTCGCTGCACTTTGATTGCGACTGTTTCCCCGGTTTTGAGTTTGCCTTTGTAGACTTGTCCGAGAGATGCTGCTGCGATCGGATCTGGGGTGATTTCTGCGTAGATGTCTTTGGGGTGGGCGCCCAATTCTTCTTGGATGAATTGATAGGCTACTTCGTTCGGAAATGCTGGCAATTGGTCTTGCAGCGTTGTTAGTTCTTCTAAATATACTGGCGGTACTAAGTCGGGCCGTGTTGAGAGTGCTTGTCCGATTTTGATGAAAGCTGGGCCTAGTTGGGCCAGAATTTCTCGCAGTCGGACGGCGCGACGCTTTTGGTTGGTGGCGGTACGACCTGTTTTGCCGTCGAACCACACACTGAAGGCAAAGCTAAAAAATGTCCAAACAACGCTCGACAGCCTTCCCCAGACTTGTAGAGGTCGATTTCGGTACTGGGCTGCGATCGCCACTGGATCGTACCGAACAGCATCTCCGGCCAACTCGAAAGCTATGTCTCTGGCTGATTTGAGCCGATCGTCCGTTACGACCTCCGTCTCTAGTGATACTGGTACTGCTTGCAGGGGAATTGTATTTGCATCTTGGAGATTGCCGAGTACAGCCTGAGTCCCTGAATTTACATATGTTTGCGGGGAGGCTGGCGATACTGTCTTGACATTCATAAATCAGACCTAGTGTGAAGCATTGTAAATATATTGTAACAATTTAAGGAAGAAGACCCTTCTTCCTTCTTATATAGTTACTCGCCGCTGGATCTTTTGAGTCGATCGCGCAGGCCGGATAGTTGCGATTGGCTGCTGACGGGCGATCGAGGTTGGGGCATTTCGGTATCGGGCCAGTTCGGTAAGTCGTTACAGGGACAGAACTCCGGGGGCATTCCGGTTTGTTTGAACACTACGGGCATAGCGCAGCGCGCGCAGCCACTGATTTCCCAAGCTGGTGTCAGCAGTTGGGCAATTGTTTCGTTTGTGCCTTCGAGGTAACAGTCTCCGCTGTCGCGGGAGATGATTTTTTGCCAGCAGTCTTCAAATTCCTGGCTGTAGCGATCGCCGGCATTTACCGATTTGGGCAGCAGCGCTTCGGAACCGTTGCGAATTAATACTTTTTTGCCTAACTGAAACCAGTAAGCAATATATTTTCTTACTTCACTATCTGATGCCATAACTTTTAGTCAACCCTTCAACTAATTGATGATTTTAGACTTTCAATTTGAAATTAGCACTCTTTCTCAAGAGACATTTTATATTTTACATTATTTCAAAATTTGGCTATTCCTCATGTCAAATTGTTGTGCTATTTGCCCTGGGGAGTATGTTTTTTGACTAATTTCTGTGACTCTTGAGTTTTCAATCTTAGTTAAAATTATACCTGATTTTCAGTTAAAATTGTCGTTCGGGAAACCGAGATGTTTTCTCTCTTGTCGATCGCGACTCCGGCTGTTAATTTTTCAAGGGCGGCAGCGGTGTACCCAAAGCGCTTAGATTCAAGGCGTAACCTCCGGTGGCGAGATAAACATTATCGGCGATCGCCCCGATGTGGCGCACGAGAGTACCGAGGCGATCGCGAAACAGCCGCCCCGCCGGATAAGCAGGCACAACGCCCCATCCGGTTTCTTCCCCTACCAAAATTACATCAGCCGCCGCCGACTTCAAACAGGCGAGCAAATCTTGCTGCGTAGTAGCCCAAACAGCAGCTTCTTGTTCCAAAAGATTTGCCGTCCAAGTTCCCAGGGAATCAATCAACAAACAATCTGAAGACTTGCTGGCCCGCACAACGGCCGATAATTCGATCGGCACTTCTATAGTTGCCCAATCAACTGGGCGGCGATTTCGGTGCTGATCGAGGCGACGAAGCCACTCCAAATCCGTTTCATCAACCTGACCGGTAGCCACATAGATTACTTGTTTTCCCAAACCCGCCGCCAGAGTTTCGGCCCATTCACTTTTGCCACTTCGGGCCGGCCCAGTTACTAAGATTAATTGTCTCGATGTGGTGGGTTCTGAGTTACTCATTAGTCATTAGTCAGCAGTCATTAGTCAGCAGTCACATACAAAGGATTAAACACAATTATCCATTACCAATTACCAATTACCCATTACCCATTACCCATTATGATTTAAACGGCCAACTGCCAAATGCTTTTTAAGCGATAATAGCATTGATGAGACAATATCAGAGTAAGTCGATCGAGAACCCCCGTATTTCCCAAGCTGTTATTTATGCCAGATCATCCTCAGATATCAGCGATTATTTGCACCCACAATCGCGCCGCCTATTTAGGTGGGGCGATCGACAGCTTGCTGGTACAGGATTTTCCCGACAACTTTGAAGTAGTAGTAGTGGATAACGCTTCTAGCGATTATGCAAGCCCCGAAAGTTCGATTTCGCGCACCCGCGAGGTGGTAGAAACAAGACAGGGCGATCGGCGCCTCAAGTACGTCTGGGAACCCGAAATCGGTCTGTCAGTAGCCCGGAACACAGGCGCAAAGCAAGCTCGCAGTGAAATATTAGCTTATCTCGACGACGACGCTATTGCTGAGCCGAATTGGCTCAGGGTGCTGCACAGCGCTTATCAAAGCAATCAAAAACTCGCCGTAGCTGGTGGCAAAGTCAATTTGCTCTGGCCTTCTGGAGTCAGCCCGCCCGAATGGCTGTCACCGGGATTGGCCCAGAACTTGGGAGCATACGATTTAGGCGATACTTGCCTGTACGTGACTGCTGCCGGTTTGACTCCCAGGGGAGTAAACTACTCAATCCGGCGCGCTTTTCTCGAAAAAATTGGCGGCTTCGATGCCAAACTCGGTAGAGTCGGCAAAAAGTTGCTGTCAAATGAAGAGTTGCGGGCCACAGAATTAGCTTTAGAGTTAGGTTGGCAAGTAGTTTATCTACCGGAGGCCCTGGTGCTGCACAATGTCGCGACAGAAAGGCTCAACAAAGCTTGGTTTCTAGAGCGCGGGTGGTGGCAAGGCATCAGCGAGTGTTATCGCGAACAATTGTCCGATCGAGCCGGTATTGCTCAGCTTGGGCGGGGGGGTGAAAGAATCTTGAGGGGTGTCTGGAAGTCTTTTAAATATATTAGAGATCCAGGGCTGCGTTTTGAAAATTTCGTTTTTGCCTGGGGTCAAATCGGTTATTTGAGCGCAGCCATCCGCGGCCTGATTCTTGCACCGAAATCGACCAGCAGGCATTAGGCTATAGGCAATATCCCTCGCTGCTCAAGTCGTCGGCGCGGCTGTGCCGATCGCACTTCATCCACCAAAACTCGACCGCATTTAGGTTCAAGCACTCGATTATGACATCTAGTTCATCCAAGATTCCGGTTTCAGTTCTCATTCCGGCAAAAGACGAAGAACTTAATCTACCTGCGTGTCTGGCCAGCATTGCCAGGGCGGATGAAGTTTTCATGGTTGATTCCCAAAGCAGCGATCGCACGGTGGAAATTGCCATCAGCACCGGCGCAAAAGTAGTGCAATTCTACTTCGACAACCGCTGGCCGAAAAAGAAAAATTGGTCTTTGGACAACCTGCCCTTTCGCAACGAATGGGTATTAATTGTCGATTGCGACGAGCGCATTCCGCCAGAACTTTGGGACGAAATCGCGCGGGCGATCGAAGACCCCAATTTTGACGGCTACTACCTCAACCGCAAAGTCTTATTTTTAGGTCAGTGGCTGCGTTACGGCGGCCGATATCCCGACTGGAATTTGCGTTTGTTCAAGCATCAAAAAGGACGTTACGAAAACCTCGGCACTGAATCCGTCCCCAATACTGGCGACAACGAAGTTCACGAACACGTGATTTTAGCTGGTCAAGTCGGCTACTTAAAAAATGACATGATCCACGAGGATTACCGCGATTTATTTCACTGGATAGAACGGCACAACCGCTATTCTAATTGGGAAGCTCGCGTTTATTACAATATTATTGAAGGGCGCGACGACAGTGGCACTATTGGAGCTCACTTATTTGGAGATGCAGTCCAGCGGAAACGCTTCCTCAAAAAAGTTTGGGTGTGGCTGCCGTTTAAACCCATGCTCAGATTTATTTTATTTTACTTCATTCAGCTCGGCTTTTTAGATGGAAAAGCTGGCTATATTTATGCAAGGTTATTGAGTCAATATGAGTATCAAATTAATGCCAAACTTTACGAGTTGCGTTGTTGTGGCGGTCAGTTGAATGTGGCAGAACCTGAGCCGCCTCTGTCGCCACCAGTAGTTATCACTCAGGAGACAGAAGTGAAATTGCCTTAATATTTTGGAGGCATGGGGGAATTGGGAATTAGGAAAGCCAGCCCCGACCGAGTGGCTTGAGACATTTTCATTTAATAAGTTCTTCTAGGGATGGGAACAGCAATTTTTCGGCGCTCACTTTTTCGCAATCACAAGGCTGTTGACTTGCGGATATTGCTGATACTTTTCCTAGCAGCAATTGGATGCTTTCGATTAGCAATGGTAGAGTTAATAAAATAATTGATGCAGAGACTAGCAAGCTAATTAAGCCGTCAGCCCAATTCCAGTGCAGCCACGCGACGGCGATCGCAGCTAAAATTACTCCAACCGACGAAAAAATGTCGGCGACTGCGTGCAGAAACGCGCTTTTGAGGTTCAAGTCGCCGTGACAGCAGGAATGCAAGCAACAAGCATTAATCGAGTTGATGCTTAAACCGACTATGGCGGTAATTAACATCGGCAGCCCTTCTACTTCGGGAGTTGGGGACTGCAACCGGCCGATCGACTCTGCGGCAATCCAAAGGGCGATCGCCACTAAACTGATACTATTAATTAAAGCAGCAATGATTTCTCCTCTTTCAGGGATTGACGATTGTGCGATCGCGCAATCCACCGCTTTACTTCTGTTTTTAAGTGACGAGTACCAAGTCGCTGTCAAAGTTATTGCTAAAGCTGCTACATCTGAAAAGACGTGACCCGCATCTGCTAATAGGGACAAACTATGAGAATTAAGTGCGGCGATTAACTCTGCTACAAAAAAGCTGCTAAGCAGTACCAATGCTGTTTGTAAAAGTCGCACTTTGCCAATTCTGGGATTTGTATTCTCGCATTGTGCGATATCCTTGGCGTTTTCCGAGTCAAAATTGTCCCTAACTAGAAATGTCATGCAGCAGTCCTTAAGGTTAAACTCGATTTTAAATTAAACATTAAATTAACTATCAATGACCGATTATATACCAACTCCGCACCAAGATCCGGAAAATCCGATCGCAAATTCCCCAAATTCTCCAATAAACGATCGTCCAATTAGCGACAATCACGCAAATACTTTCACAGGCGAATCTTTAGTTGATTTGCGCCGCTACGATCAATCAAAGTTCGATCGAGGAAAGCCTACTTGGGTAATTTTGCTTTGGTGGTTCGTGCAGGCGATCGTATTTCCCCTCACTCCACACCCTTTTAACGGCATCAGAAGCGGGTTGCTACGGTTATTTGGAGCGAAAATAGGTCGGGGTGTGCTCATTCGCCCCACGGCTCGTTTTACCTATCCTTGGAAAATTGCAATTGGAGACTACAGTTGGGTCGGAGATGATGTTGTATTGTACAGTCTCGATCGAATTGCGATCGGCAAACACTGCGTCATTTCTCAAAAAAGCTACCTCTGCACCGGCACTCATAACCCTCAAGACCAAGCCTTTGGCTTAATAACAGCACCTGTGATCATTAATAACGGCGTTTGGATTGCCGCCGACTGCTTCATTGGCCCTGGTGTAGAAATCGGTGCTAACGCTTTAATCGGAGCTCGCAGCAGCGTCTTTAAAAATATGCCAGCTAGCTTTGTTTGCACGGGAACACCTTGTCATCCCCGCTATCAGCGAGAAATCAACAAAAGTTCGTAAGAGACATTGTACCGGGAAACTAAGCAGCTTTACAAGCTTGTTGCCGAATAGGAATTTCAATGACGAATTCTATTCCCTTTCCTAATCCAGGCTGGCAGTATAATCTGCCCCCATGCTTTTCAACAATAATTTGGTAACTGATAGATAACCCCAACCCAGTCCCTTTACCGATAGGTTTGGTGGTAAAAAAAGGGTCAAATACTTTCTGTTGTAAAGTTTCGCAAACTCCCCGACCATTGTCACTAATATAAATAGCAACCCAATTATCGTCAATTACTTTTGTAGCAATTTGAATGCGGTTTTGGTGTTGTTTAATTTCTGCAAAGGAACGCTCCTGATTAGATTCCTCTAAAGCATCAATCGCATTGGAAATAATATTCATGAACACTTGATTTAATTGTCCGGCATGGCATTCTACTGGTGGAAGCTGACCGTACTTTTTTATTAGTTCAATCTCAGGATGATCTGGTCTTGCTTTTAAACGATGATGCAGAATGGTGAGTGTACTATCAATCCCTTCATGAATATTTACAGCTTTTACCTCTGCCTCATCTAAGCGAGAAAAAATTCGCATAGACTTGACAATCTCCTGGATGCGCTGCGTTCCTAAGTTGATTGAGTTAAGAACTTTGATAAAATCTTCCTCCACAAATTCCAGTTCTATTTCATCCATAGCTGCTTGAATCCGAGGGGTGGGATTTACATAATCTTCTTGATATAGGTGTATAATTTTTAGTAAGTTATGAGCGTACTCTTGGGCATAACCCAGATTGCCAGATATGAAATTTATAGGGTTATTTATTTCATGAGCAATCCCAGCCGCCATTTGCCCTAATCCGGACATTTTCTCGCTTTGGATTAACTTAAGTTGCATTTGTTGTAAATCATCATAGGCTTGGCTAACTTCTAAAACTTTTTGCTCCAATAAGGTATTTTTTTCTTCTAATTTGTCAGCTAGAACATGAAGCTTTAAATGCAGCTTGACGCGAGCTAATACTTCCTCTTGTTGGAAGGGTTTGGTAATATAATCTACAGCCCCAAGCTTAAACCCCTCAACTTTATTAGCCGTATCCGAGAGAGCAGTCATAAATATAATGGGAATTTGTTTAGTTTCTGGATTAGCCTGTAATCGACGACAGGTTTCAAATCCATCAATCTCTGGCATCATGACATCTAGCAAGATGAGATCCGGTAGAGCATATTTGACTCGCTCTAGTGCCATCTTTCCAGATTTCGCAACCCGAACTTCAAATCCTTCCTGACTTAAGGCATCAGATAAGACACCCAAGTTGGCTGAATTGTCATCAACTATAAGAATCGTACCATTTGCTTGAATTTCTAAATTCATAAACCTTACTTGTAGGACTCAATAAACGTTAAAAGCTCTTCGTCTTGAAAGTCCTTTGCCATTTGATGCAATCTTTTAGCAAAGGGAATGTATTGGGTATCTATTTCTTCAAGTAATACCGCCTGCTTAACTATTTCTAGGAAATTTCCTTTCATAGCCAGCTCGTAGAGCATTTCCATTTCTTTAGCTGGCGGGGCAATTAGCTCATTGGTGTCTGAGGCGATCGCCAGTGGCTCTTCATTAGCTTCGTAAACCCATTCCAAATGAAGATACTGTTGCAATTTTTGCAGGAGTTCTGTTGCCTGAACAGGTTTGGGAATAAAGGCGTTGCCTCCTGCCTCTAAACTTCTGTATTGATCAGTTTCAAATACGCTGGCAGAAGAAACAATAATCACGGTGTCTTTGAAATTTTCCGATTCTCGAACCCGCTTAATTACCTCGAAGCCATCTAGTTCGGGCATTAATAAGTCGGTAACGATTAAATCTGGCTGCACCTCTATAATCTTTTCCCAGCCTTCCAGCCCATCGTTCGCTTCAAACACCTCAAAGCCGATCGGACTGAGCAAATTGTTAATTACCGAACGGTTAGCCCATTTGTCATCAATAACCACAATCTTAGGTTGGCAATCTTTGATGCCGATAATCTGCCCGTGATGGTCGATTTGAGACGTTTTTACCCATTCATCGGCTTGAGGCAGACTAACATCAAACCAGAAAATACTGCCAACATTCATCTCACTTTGAACCTGAATGGTACTGCCCATTAGTTCTACAATCCTTTGGCTAATTGCCAATCCCAGCCCAGTGCCCTCCGTCTGCCGTCTGCGATCTCCAACCTGCTCGAAGGGCTGAAAGATAGCTTCGAGTTGCTCTTGGGCAATGCCGGTACCTGTATCGCGTACTTCAAAGCGAATTTTTCCTTCTGTTGCAAAACTGACTATAAAAGTAACACTGCCCTCATCCGTAAATTTAATAGCGTTGCTCAAAAGATTAAATAACACTTGTCGCAAGCGTTTTTCATCCGCACGAATACCGATCGGGAGTTCTGGGCTGGATGGAAAATGAAAGTGAATTCCCTTAATTTCAGCTCGGATGCGAGACATTTCTGCTACACCTTGCAGGAACGCCGGGAAATGAAAATCTGTGGGCATTAGTTCCACTTTCTGTGCTTCAATCTTCGACAAATCGAGAATATCATTGATTAACGTTAGTAAATGCGAACCGCACTGATAAATAACATCAATGCGCGATCGCTCTTCTTCATTCAACACTTTGGAACGCTGAAGAATCTGCGCGTACCCCATGATGCCATTAAGCGGAGTCCGCAACTCGTGGCTCATGTTAGCAAGGAATTCACTTTTGGCCCGACTAGCTGCTTCTGCAGCTTCCCTGGCTTTTTCCTGTACGATTTCTGTTTGTTTGCGATCCTGGATATCGATGCAAGTGCCAACCCACTCCCGGATGCTGCCATCTTCATCCAGAAGTGGCACCCCTCTAGCTTGGAAATAACGATAGTTTCCATCCGTTCCGCACATTCGATATTCCATCTCAAACAGGCTTCTCGTTTGCACTGCTTCCATCCACACCTGAACTGTTCGTTCCCGATCGTCCGGGTGGATTGTATCTAACCAGCCAAAACCAACCACCTCAGCTTCCGTTTGTCCGTTGTAAGCTCTCATACTCGGTGAATCCTGGCATCTTCCTTCAGGATCGGTTGTCCAGACAATTTGGGAGATGGCAAGGGTTAGCGATCGATAGCGTTCTTCGCTTTGTTTTATAGCATCTTCCGCTTGTTTGCGATCATGGATATCGGTACAAGTGCCAATCCACTCCCGGATGCTGCCATCTTCATTCAGAATTGGCACCCCTCTACCTTGAAAATAGCGATAGTTTCCATCCGCCCCTCGGATTCGATATTCTATGTCATATAGGCTTCTCGTTTGCACTGCTTCCATCCATACCTGAGCCGTTCGTTCGCGATCGTCTGGGTGCATTGCATCTAACCAGCCAAAACCAACCACTTCCTCTACGGTTTGTCCGGTGTAAGCTCTCAGAGTCGGCATATCCGGGCATCGCCCCTCAGCATCCCCCGTCCAGACAATTTGAGACGTGGCAAGGATTAGCGATCGATAGCGTTCTTCGCTTTGTTTGATAGCATCTTGGGCAAGTTTGCGATCGTGGATATCATTGCAAGTACCAATCCACTCGCGGATGTTGCCATTTTCATCCACAATTGGCACTCCCCTACCTTGAAAATAACGATAGTTTCCATCCGTTCCCCGGATTCGATATTCTATGTCAAACAGGCTTTTCGTTTGCACTGCTTCCATCCAGGCCTGACTCGTTCGTTCCCGATCGTCCGCATAAATTGGATCTAACCAGCCTAAACCAAGCACTTCAGCTTCAGTTTGCCCGGTGTAAGCTCTCCAACTCTGTAGATCCGTGCCTCTTCCTTCAGCATCGGTTGCCCAGACGATTTGGGATGTGGCAACCATTAGCGATCGATAGCGTTCTTCGCTTTGTTTTAAAGCATCTTCCGCTTGTTTGCGATCGTGGATATCGCTACAAGTGCCAACCCACTCCCGGATGCTGCCATCTTCATTCAGAATTGGCACCCCTCTTACTTGAAAATAACGATAGTTTCCATCCGCTCCCCGGATTCGATATTCTATGTCAAACAGCGTTTTCGTTTGCACTGCTTCCATCCACACCTGATTCGTTCGTTCCTGATCGTCCGGGTGAATTGCATCTAACCAGCCCAAATCAACCATTTCAGCTTCGATTTGTCCGGTG
Source organism: Microcoleus sp. Pol10D4 (assembly GCF_036701555.1). NCBI lineage: Bacteria > Bacillati > Cyanobacteriota > Cyanophyceae > Oscillatoriales > Microcoleaceae > Microcoleus > Microcoleus sp. Pol10D4. The sequence continues at coordinate 75,075 of NZ_JAUBRA010000017.1, read as the reverse complement.
TAAGCTCTCCAACTCGGTAGATCTGGGCTTCTTCCTTCAGCATCCGCTGTCCAGACCATTTGGGACGTAGCAGCGATCAGCGAACGATAGCGTTCTTCGCTTTGTTTTAGAGCATCTTCGGCAAGTTTGCGATCGCTAATGTCATTATTAATTTCGAGTTGGGCACAAGGCTTCCCTTCCCCATCGCGCTGTAATGTCCAGCGACTTGCCACAATAATCTGGCGACCATCACTGGTGGTGTGCTGCACTTCTCCTTCCCAACTTCCCTGCTGGAAAAACTCTGCCCTTACGATTTCTAACGGTTTAGGAAAGGCTGTTTCCAAGCAGGTGTGAATGTACTGCCCTACTACTTCCACTTTTGTCCAACCATAGAGCTTTTCTGCACCTTGGTTCCAGTATATGATCCGGTCATCCATATCCCGAATAATGATACTATCGCTGGCTAAGTCCAGTATTTCTAGGGTTTGACGGAGTGTTTGCTCGACTTTTTTGCGATCGGTAATATCTCGTGTTGTGGCGATCAGGCCGAGGATATTGCCATTAGCATCCCGCCAAGGAGCTTTTGTAGTTAAAAAGGTCCTAGGGGTTTCATCAGAAGAGATATCTTCCTCGTAAGTCTCAGTGATTCCTGTTGCCATGATTTGACGATCTTTTGCCATCATTTCACGGGCAGCGTTAGGCAGTAATTCCCAATCATCTTTGCCGATGATTTCCTCACTTGGCTTGCCCAAGAAGTTTGCCGCATTGGAGTTAATGGCAACATAACGCCCTTCTCGATCTTGAACAACAATGAAGTCGGGTGTACTTTCCAAAATAGAGTTTAGCAGTGCATTGCGATGGCGCAGAGCTTCTTCAGCTTGTTTGCGATCGGTAATATCTCGTGTGGTGGCGATGATGCCCAAGATATTACCATTACCATCCCGCCAAGGAGCTTTTGTAGTGAAAAAAGTCGCGGTTTTTTCACCGTCAGAGACCTCTTCCTCGTAAGTCTCACTGATGCCTGCTGCCATGAGTTGGCGATCTTTCGCCATAATTGCACGGGCACTCTCAGGCGGCAGTAATTCCAAATCATCTTTGCCGATGATTGCCTCCATTGGCTTGCCAAAGAAGTTTGCCAAATTCGAGTTAAGGGCAATATGACGCCCTTCCCGATCTTTAACAACAATGAAGTCGGGCGCACTTTCCAAAATAGAGTTTAGCAGTGCGTTGCGATCGCGCAGCTCAGTTTCAGCTTGTTTGCGATCGTTAATGTTTCGTGCTATGGCGATAAGGCCGATAATATTGCCCTGAGCGTCCCGCCAAGCGGATTTTGTGGTTAAAAAATAATTGCTGGTCTCACCATTATAAATTTCTTCTTCATAGGTTTCAGTAGTGCCTGCTTCCATAATCTCGCGGTCTTTTGCCATTATTGGAACGGCCGCCTCCGGGGGCATCAGTTCCGAATCATCTTTACCCACAATCTCCTCTATGGGTTTACCGTCAAAGAAGAAGTTTGCCACAAAGGAATTAATGGCAACATATCGGCCTTCCCGGTCTTTAACCACAATTATGTCTGGCGTACTTTCCAAAATAGAGCTCAGCAAGACGTTGCGATCGCGCAGCGCAGCTTGCTGTTGGCGCAGAGCTTCTTCAGCTTGTTTGCGATCGGTAATATCTGTATTAGCCCCAATCCATTCCCGAATTGAACCATCCGCATTCAGAATTGGGACACCACGACAACTAATGTAGCGATATTCCCCGTCATAGCGACGCATACGGAATTCAGCTTCATAGAACGATCGATTGGCAACAGCCGTTGACCAGGCAGTGGCAATATAGGAGCGATCATCTGGATGTATTGTGTCTAGCCAGCCCCAACCCTTGTAATTATCAAAGGCCTCTCCTGTAAATGCACTCCAAGTAGGTTGCTCGATCGCCATTTCGCCGTCCGCATTGCAGATCCAAATAATTTGAGCAGTGGCTTCGGTTAAAGAACGAAATCTTTCTTCACTTTGTTTCAGGACATCTTCTGCGGTTTTGCGATCGCGAATATCCCGCGATACAGTGGCAATCCCTATGGGTTCGTTAGTCTGCGGGTGTTTGACCAGAAATAGAGTGTAATCTAACGGGATGGGTTGACCCGTTACGAAATGTCTGAAGCGATAATCGCTCCGCCAATCCCCCTCTTGCATTAGAGTAGGCAGGACGCGCTGTTGTATGAATTCCAGATCTTCTGGCATGAAGAAATCGTTCATGTGTTTGGTTCTGGCTTCCTCCAAACTACTGAGTCCCACCAAATCCAGACCAGCCTGATTCACGAGTATAGGGCGACCATCCATTGAGGCCACGCCTATAAAGTCACGGCTATTCTCGATCGTGGTAGCCAGTAATTGTCGTTCTTCCTCTGCTTTTTTGCGATCGCGAATATCCCGCACAATAGTGGAGATAAACTCAACTTCGCCCGCTTCGGTTTTGTGAACGATCAAAACCTGAGAGACTGGAATTTCTTCCCCATCGCGTGACAAAAATAGGATTTCACCAGCCCACCTACCCTCTCGCAAGGCGGTGGGAATTATATCGTTGTGGAATTTTGCCCTTGCCGAGGGAGCTAACACAGAATCTATACTAAATGAAGAGCGTGCTTCTTCTGGGGACATCCCCAGCATTTCCTGTCCGGCTTTGTTGAGATAGACGCTATGCCCAGCCGCATCATAAACTTCTACTAAGTCGGAAGTTGCTTCCAAAATTGCCGTCAGTCGTGCCTGCTTTTGTTCTGCCCGCTTGCGAGCGGTAATTTCAATCACAAGGGCACCAACACCAAAAACCAGGTCATTTTCATCCCGCAAAGGATAGTAAGATGCTTGCCAGTAGCGCAGGATTCCCGGTTGTCTCGGAGTTTCACCCACTACTTCATAGTCGAGAATTGGCTTGCCCGTATCCAGAATTTCTTGCAAGATTGGTCCCAGAGTCGCAGCCAATTCTGGCAGCACTTCACACAGCGACCTACCAATATGATCTGCCACACAAATGCCATTGAGCTCTGCCATAGCTTCGTTAATTTGGACGTACCGAAGTTGGCGGTCTAAAATCATCAGTCCGGCATTCGCAGCAGCAAAAAAAGCGTCGAAGTGAGCCTGTCGCAATACCTGTGCTGTTGTGCTCTCTTGCTGTGGCGGTTGGGTTTTCTTTGGTGGGAATTTGCTCATGTTGGCTCGTGCATTTCAGCTTTTATTCTACAACTTCTGTCCAATTGGGCGATCGCAACGTTTTCGTTTTATCCTATTTGGGTACTGAAAAAAACGTTCAGTAGCGCGACCATTAGGCTTTCAATCTGCGATATATGTATCCCTTGCGATACTATTTCCCTTAATTATTCGGATGTATCGCCAAGTATTTCTATTACTCATCAATTCTATTCCTAATCAATCCTATTGGTAGAACATTGGTGACAACATAAGCTAGGGAAGCGTTTGTCAATCAGCACTTAGGCTCAGCATTTACTCAGATTGGGGGTGGAGAACTTAGATTTGGGCGATCGAGCAATCATGGCGATCGCCTCGCCATATTTATGCCCACCATCCCCAAATCGCCAATTTTCCACTCCTAAATAAGCAAAGCAATATTTTCAGTAAATTTACGGATTGACAAATGCAATTAAGTTATAATTTGTCCCCCATATCGGTAGAAGGCCAAGTATTCTTGGAACGTTATCAATTTTAGCTAGATCCGTTAAATTTTTACTTAGATATACACAAGACGGACGCCACTGGCAGAGTAATAGCAATATCTCTCCCACCAGTTAAAGTCATTGTAAGACTTGGATATTTGACTTGTCCACTTAAAGAGTCATTGAATAATCCCTGCTTAAGTTGATAACGGGACTTCCAAAAATAATTAGTCGAGAGTATGATAAAATCGCATAGAGTTAATGTTGAATAAATTTAATATAGCAATCCTTGCAGGAGTCGTAATTTTTTTACCCCACCCCAACCCTCCCCTTGGTAAAGGGAGGGAGTAAGAAATTCACAAATGATGCGAGGATTGCTATAGAGGGTTCGCTTTAATAATAGATGAGTCGGATCTCGTCTCGCGAAAAAGTGGCACAATAACCACAGGTCTGCGAAGACAAGGTATCCGAAAAATTCGCAATAGGGATAACTGCGTAGTATGAGGAACCACATATATATGTAAAGACTTCATTTTTTTTTACCAAAATAGGCTAAAATTTGTGATAAAGACTTCAGGATTTTATTTTTAAATTGGGCACTGAGGACTTTATGTTTACTACTACCAACTTAAAAAATGACAACACAAAAAACCTTATGGTCGGAATTGGATTTTAATACAATACCAGAAGAAGTATGGACACAGCTATCCCAAATATTTACAGCAACCCTATTTAAAATAGGTGAGAATCCTGTATCGCTGCAGTCACTGGTGGAACTGATTGTATTGTTTATGGCTATCCTTGTCATAGCACGATATTTTACGAACTTTCTTAAAGAACGCTTGCTCGTCAGACTGGGAATTGACGAGGGAAACCGGGAAGCGATCTCAGTAATTATTGGGTATTTAATGGTAGCTTTGGGAGTGATCGTCGCCATCCAAATCATCGGCTTCAACCTCGCTTCTTTTGCAGTAGTTGCGGGGGGATTGGGAGTCGGAATCGGCTTCAGCATCCAGGATTTAACAACTAATTTTGTCAGCGGCTTAACACTGCTTTTAGACAGACCTGTGAAAGTCGGAGACTTTGTGGAATTAGAAGGATTAATGGGAATAGTCAAAAAAATCTCGATTCGATCGACCATCATCCAAACCACTGAGGACTCTAGCGTCATAGTTCCCAACAGCAAAATGATTAGCAACAAAATTGTTAACTGGAGTTACGAAAACTCCCTACTGTGTCTGCGAGTTCCCGTAGAAGTAGCCGAAAATAGTAACCCGCTGTTAGTGACAGAAACTCTGTTAAATATTGCTTACGCGGAAGCAGGAGTTTTGTACGAACCGAATCCGAAAGTATTGTTTGTCGAGTTTGGTGATGATAGTTTTAAATTTGAACTTTTAGTGTGGACGGACAGACCGATTGAAATAGAATTAATTAAAAGTTCTTTGAATTTTGCAATTGAATACAATTTCCGCCAGCAAAAAATAGAATTCCCGTTCAATGACCGAGAAATTTATTTGCAAAACCCCGAAGTTCTGTTGTCAATGTTCAACAAAAAAGAAACTGCAATTGACCTCCCGAACAGTTACTCGGAAAATGAGCAAAAACCCCCAATTTTTGCAGAGAAACTGAAAAAGCAATCTTCTCTTAGCTGTTTGCTGCGAGAGGTGGAATACTTTGAAACTCTGACTGATCTTGAATTGCGGCAATTGATTGAAGTTGGATACCGCAAACGGCTGCGATCGCAAGAATATTTGTTTCACGAAAACGACCCCGGAGATGCTTTTTACATGATTCTTTCTGGTTCAGTAGAAGTTTTTGTAGAAGCTATTAACAAACATCTGAATAACCTCGGTAGTGGTCAGTTTTTGGGGGAGCTTTCTTTAATGTTGGGAATCCCCAGAACTGCTTCGGTAAGAGCTTTGGAAGAAACAATTTTGTTTGCCATCAATAAAGAAGGTTTTCAGAAAGTTTTAACTGAACGACCGGATTTATCAGAACAGATTATTAAAGAAATAGTCAAACACAAAGAAGAACTCAGCGATAGACAGCAATTATTGCGACAAATGGAATTGGTAGATGCAGCAGAAGAGGATGAAAATCCTGTAGAATGGGTGAGAAAACGGCTAAAAGATATATTTACTGTTTGAAATAATTTATTATGACGCGATTTATTCACGATCTCTTTGCCAAAGAATACCTGGAGGAATTGCTGTCGCCGATCGGAACGGTGAATATCGGCCGCGATGTGACTTCCGAAGTTCGAGAAATCGATGTTTATTTCACTCCCAGCAACGCAATTCCCGAATACTCAGAAACCCTGGGATTGTTGGGAAAAATGGCAAACACAACGGCTATTTTTGAACCCTTTCGCAATCCGGCAAACGTCAGCGAAATTTGTAGCTGTCTGGGTAAGTTATTGGACGTGCGAGGTGAATTGGAGCGAAAATTTAGGAGAGAAAATACTCGCTATGATGACGCTCAGTTACCCAAACTGTGGATTTTGATGCCCACAGCATCGAAAGCATTGGTAGATAGCTTTAATGCGATACCAGACACAGAGAATTGGATGCAGGGAATTTATTTTTTGGGTGAATCTTTGCGGACTGCAATTGTGGCGATTCACCAGTTGCCCGAAACTCCAGAAACTCTGTGGTTGAGGATTTTGGGCAAAGGGGGAGTGCAGCAAAGGGCTATTTCCCAATTAAGCGCTTTAGCAACAGATGATCCGTTGCGGATTATCGCGCTAGAATTGCTGTATCGGTTACAGTCAAATTTAGTAACCAATGTGCCACAAGAATTAGAGCCAGAAGAGCGGGAGTTAATTATGGCCATTACACCACTTTTTCAACAACAAATACAAGCAGCACAGCAACAAGCTAGAGAAGAAGGACTAGAACAGGGACTAGAAGAAGGACTAGAACGAGGCAGGCAAGAACAACAGCGCTTAATTTTAGAAAATTTTCTGCGAGTTAGATTTGGAGAATTAAGTCCCAAAATGACTGCTTTTCTATCTTTAATATCAAAGTTGGCTGCGGCGGAATTTACAGTGCTGTTGCTGGCAATATCGATGCTGACAGTCGATGAATCTGGGCGGGAAGCAGCAGTTAAATTGTTGGCTGAAAGTGTCTTGCAAATGCGATCGCCTGAATTGGGCGATATTCTGCCTACAGCCGTTACTAATTTATTGGCATTGCCTGTAGCAGAATTGACATTGTTTGTAGAACAACTGCCACAGTTATCGGCTGAGGAATTGAGGGAAAGGTTAGGGAAAACACCTGAATAGAACCTGCGATCGCAGCCATAAAGGGATCTCGCTCTTTATGGCATTTAAATCATTCTCAAATAAAATTCCTAGATTCTGTCGATCGCACTTAGGAATTGGACTGCGGGCCTAAAATCAAGTGCAGCAGACCGTCGATCAGTCGATCGCGCTCCATTGGCACAATCTCTTTACCGTGCATCATCTCCTGCATTAACTGAAAATATACCAGCGATCCAATAAAAATGCGCGCCGTTGCCTCCGCATCGGGCAATTTTAACTCTGGATGCGATGCCAAATATTCCGCTAGCCGATCGATCCCTGGTTTAGCTAAGTTTTTCACAAAAGTCTGCGCTAGCTGGGGAAAACGCCCCGACTCCGCAATCACTAACCTCACAAAATTGAGAAATGCTGGTTCGTGGGTCGCCTGATCCAATATATTTGTGGCAACGAATCGTAGCGCTACGGCCGGTTCTTCATCCAGAACTGTAAAATTGACTTTTTCTCGCGCCAGCCGCTGTACCAAAGCCGCAAACAATCCCTCTTTATCTTGAAAATAGCTGTAAACGGTGGCTTTGGAAACTCCTCCCGTCTTCGCTACCTTGTCCATACTCGTCCCCGCGTAGCCGTGAGTTAAAAATTCTTGCATCGCACCTTGCAGGATTTGCTCGGTTTTGTCACTTGCTGCGGCGCTGTCTGGTTCGCTGGGTTTTGTCCTTGCCATACCTTGCTTCTGTAATTTTTATTTGGGCTCTTGACATCATTATACTGAACGGTTTAGTATTAAGACACATCAGAACTAAACCGTTTAGTTTTATTTCTCACAAAGAGGTATGTCATGGTACACCGGGCAACAGCGGACGGCTTATCCTCAACTCCATCCCTAGTTAAACAACTCCTAGTTGTGGCAGCAGTAGCAGCCTTGGGGGCAGCGGGAACCACAGGCTACACGATCTGGCGATCGCGCATACCCGATCCCAACGCAGTAGCCGCAGCAGCAGCCGTCACAGCATCCCAATTAACCACAGTTACAGCCTTGGGGCGACTCGAACCCAGAGGAGAAGTAATTAAAGTCTCCGCCTCCGGTGCGACGGAAGGAAACCGGATCGATCGACTTTTGGTGAAAGAGGGAGACAGGGTGAAAACAGGCCAAGTGATCGCAATTTTGGACAGCCGCGATCGCCTGCAAGCCGCCCTCGACCAAGCTCAAGAACAAGTGCGCGTCGCCGAGGCAAATCTAGCAAAAGTGAAAGCAGGAGCCAAAAACGGCGAAATTCAAGCCCAAAAAGCGGCTATTAGCCGTTTATCAGCCGATCGCAGCAACGAGATCGCAGCGCAACAGGCGATCGTCAGCCGCCTAGAAGTCGATCGCAGCACCGAAATTGCAGCGCAACAAGCCACAATTGCCCGCATCAGGGCCGAACAGCAAGGAGAAATTCAAACTCAAAAAGCCGCAATTGCCCGCCTACAAGCCGAACTCCGCAACGCCCAAAGCGAGGATCAGCGCTACTCCCAACTCTATGAACAGGGAGCAATTTCCGCCTCAACTAGCGACAGCAAAAGCCTCGCCGCCGAAACAACTCAACAGCAACTCAACGAAGGAAAGGCAAAACTAAATCAAATTCAGGAATCCCGCCAACAACAAATTAACGAAGCCCAAGCCAAATTGAATCAAATTCAGCAATCTCGCCAACAGCAAATTAACGAAGCCCAAGCCAAACTCAGCCAAATTCAGGAATCTCGACAACAGCAGATTAATGAAGCCGCGGCAAATCTCGATCGCATCGCCGAAGTACGCCCCGTTGACATAGCAGCAGCCGCCGCCGAAGTCAGTTCCGCCGCTTCAGCAGCCAAAGGCGCCAAAGCCAATCTGGATCTAGCTTACATCCGTGCTCCCAGAGACGCCCAAGTCCTGAAAATTCATACGCATCCGGGGGAAAGGGTGGGAAACGACGGCATTGTCGAACTGGGACAAACCCGCGAGATGCTGGCTGTTGCGGAAATCTACGAAAGCGATGTGGACAAAGTACGCCTCGGACAAACCGCCAAAATTACTAGCGATGCTTTGACCGGGGAATTGCGGGGAACTGTCGAACATATTGGTTTGCAAGTGCAGCGGCAAAACATTGTTAACACCGATCCTTCTGCGAATATTGATGGTCGAATTGTGGAAGTAAAAGTGCGCTTAGATGAAGCTTCCAGCCAGAAAGTAGCGGGATTAACTAATTTGCAAGTCAAAGTGGCGATCGGGGAAATTAAAGATTAAGAAGTCTTAAACCGCAGCATCGCTTTCTTCAAGCCAAAATCCAAAATCTAAAATCTAAAATCCTATGATTGGACTCATAAAACCCTTACAACAATTAAGACGCAGAACTTCCCTCGGATGGCTGCAACTGAGTCACGACAAAGGGCGAATGCTGGTTGCAGTAGCAGGAATTGCCTTTGCTGACGTTTTGATGTTCATGCAGTTGGGCTTTCAAAATGCGCTTTACACCAGCAATACGCGGCTGCACCAAAGCTTGGAAACAGACTTAGTTTTGATTCACCCCCAAGCGCGAAATTTGATTAATTTGTCTTCCTTCCCCAGACGTAGATTGTATCAAGCAATGAACGTACCGGGCGTGAAATCAGCCGAGCCACTTTACGTGAAAATTGCTAACTGGAAAAATCCCGAAACTCGGCGCGAAACGTCGCTGATGGTGGTCGGTTTCAATCCCAACCACCCGGCGTTTGCGCTTCCAGAAGTCAACCAAAATTTGAGCGCGATTAAATTGCCGGATACTGTGTTGTTCGATCGAGCTTCTAGGGGAGAGTACCAAGGAACGATCGCACAAATCGCTGAAGGAAAAGCCGTTAAAGCTGAGGTCGAGCGGCGCACGATTAACGTCAGCGGTTTATTCACAGTTGGAGCATCTTTTGCCGCCGATGGTATTTTGATGACTAGCGATCAAAATTACCTGCGCCTGTTTCCCAGACAAAACGCCGCGAGTGTTAATGCTGGATTAATTCAACTGCAACCGGGTGCTGACCCCGTGGAAGTTCAACAAGTTTTGAAATCATATTTACCACCGGATGTCAAGGTACTAACCAAACAAGAATTTATCGATTTTGAGAAAAACTATTGGGCTAAGAATACTGCGATCGGCTTTGTGTTTAATTTAGGCGTCGCGATGGGTTTTGTAGTTGGTGTCATTATTGTTTATCAAGTTCTCTCAACCGATGTCAGCGACCACATGGGAGAATACGCTACTTTCAAAGCGATGGGCTACCGCAATGTTTATTTACTCGGCATCGTTTTTGAAGAAGCTCTAATTCTTTCCGTCCTCGGTTTTTTGCCGGGAGTAGGAGTTTCTTTTGGGCTTTACTCTTTAACTCGCAACGCCACAAATTTACCGCTTTATATGACGCTGCTTAGAGCATTTATAGTATTACTTTTGAACGTGATTATGTGCACTATTTCGGGAGCAATTGCTACTCGCAAGCTGCAAGCAGCAGATCCAGCAGATATGTTTTAAGGGAAAATGAATCAGTTTATAATATTCGGCGGTTGAAACCGCTACTAAACAAACGAAGTTCGCCTGCGCGGACTAAAGAATTAAGGGGGTATTAAATCCAGATTTTGTATAAAGTCCTAACTCTCCACATATTTTTTGTAATCCTTCTCTAGTTTCTTCTCTGCATTATCGGCGACTAGAGGGATTTATTCTCTAATCTAAAACCTCAAACCAAAAAGTTATGAACTCTACTACTCTGTATCCAACAACAAACACATTACAGATTCCTGCACCTATAATTTCCGCGCACCAACTCGACCACTACTTCGGTCAAGGTCAACTGCGAAAACAGGTACTTTTTGACATTAATCTCGAAATTAAAGCAGGTGAAATCGTACTAATGACGGGGCCTTCCGGTTCGGGAAAAACCACGCTTTTAACTTTGATTGGCGGGCTGAGATCCGGTCAATCGGGAAGTCTCAAAATTATCGGTCAAGAAATGTGCAAAGCGAGTTCAGACGAATTGGTAAAGGCGCGGCGCAAAATAGGCTATATTTTTCAGGCGCACAACTTGCACCGCAGTTTGACGGCGCTGCAAAACGTGCAGATGGGTTTGGAAGTTCATGGGAATTTGTCGCGTTCTCAAATGCGCGATCGCTCTGCAAAAATGCTAGAGTTAGTAGGACTGGAACAGCGGATTAACTATTATCCAGATGATTTGTCGGGAGGACAAAAACAAAGAGTTGCGATCGCCCGCGCTTTGGTCAGTCAACCGCAAATTGTTTTAGCTGACGAACCAACAGCCGCCCTGGACAGCAAATCCGGTCGCGAAGTGGTGAATTTGATGCAGCAACTTGCCAAAGAACAGGGCTGTACTATTTTGTTAGTAACCCACGATAACCGAATTTTGGATATTGCCGATCGCATCGTTCACATGGAAGATGGAAAATTAGCCTAATTTTAAAATTTCCGAAGAATAGACATCACCCATAACTCCCCCATTTTTAATTTTGGATGTCAAAATTTAATCCAAAATTGCCAAACCCCAATCTAAACTCGTCATGGGACTGTTTACTAATTGCGAACAATCAATCCTTGGCGGTAAATCCCCAAATTTTGCAGGTACATTGCTTCGAGTTTGGGCATTGAGGATTCCACGGAACCGCCATAACGCCGAAAAGAAGGCCAGATGTAAGCGAGTTTTCTAACTGCTGACTCCAATCGACCCGCTTCTATATCTTCTAATGCACCTTTTTCTCGGATTAACTCTATAGCCATCAAATCTTGATTTTCTGGGCTGAAATCGCGGACGCCAAATTTTTTGGCAAATCTGTCCCAAGTTGTGCTGAGAAACTGATATCGCCCCGCTGCGTCGGAACAGAGTTTTTTGCCGTAGCGGCGGCCGCACCTCATTTCCCTGGGATGATCTTGAAAGCTGACAAATTTCGTACCGGTGTACTGGGTGCGGTAGCCGTCGAGGCTAGCGGTTCCTTCGGCGGCTGCGATGGTGTCGAGAAAGGCTTTGACTCGACGTTCGGGCCCGATGCTATCGAGTCTGCGATCTGGTGAATTCAGGGTTGCAGTTTCCGGTGATCGATCGCGCTCGATGTTATCCTCTCCTTTGTCTGGTGAATCGATCGCCGCAACTTCCTGCAGGCGTTTCGGGGCGGGCGAGCTTTCTGCCGAGACCGATTGCCCCCACAGTCTCGGCGTCATTCGACCCAAAAAAAAGCAGAAACAGATTAACAAAGTCCAAGAGATTCTAAAACGGAGGCGTTTGGACATTTGCCTGCGCTGCCGCACCGGCCACCCGTGCAGAGGGATGGCTGCGGGCAAGATTCCCGTTTGCTGGCCGAAGGCGAACAGCGATTTCAGCGCTAGCAAGGTTTGCTTGTAGAAACCGGGTGCAAGTTTGCGAGATCTCATGGCTGCGGCGAAAGTCTCGACATCAGTCAGAGTCACTTCTGCCAGCGGTTTTTCTACAAACAGCCGAAAACGGTTGGCCGCCTGCCAGCTAAAGCGCTTGCTGCGGGGGGATTTGCGCTCCACCCACAGGCGAATTAGCTCGATGTCGGAAATGGGTTGCAGATGGCTTCCCAGATGTTCTGGCGCGTACAAGAGTACCTCCTGATATCACTTATAGTTGAAGGTTCCCAGTTAGAACGGATGAGTGAAACAGGGATCAAGGGAAACTGGCTTCAACTATACTAAGTGATACTACTAAGCGCTCACGGGGTCAAGCTCAAGGGCCGATTGTTCGAGCAGTTGAGTGTAAAGTTGACTGAGTTGGGAGGCGATACCGTCCCAACTGAAATAGGTTTCGACGCGCTTGCGGGCTATGTGTCCGAGTTGCTGGCACCATACTGAATCAAGTAACAAGCGATCGATCGCATGGGCAAAGGCTGCTTCATTTTTCGGCGGCGCGAGCAAACCTGTTTCTTCCTGCACTACAGTATATTTCAGCCCTCCCACGTCCGAGGCGATTACGGGCGTGCCGCAGGCCATCGCTTCAATGGCGACTAAACCGAAGGGTTCGTAGTGGCTGGGAACAACGCAGACATCGGCGGCGGCGTAGTAGGCGGGGAGAAGGTCTCTCCTCAAGGTGCCGGGAAAACTGGTAATCTCGCTCAGGCCGAGTTCTTCCACGATGCTGCCGATACGATCGCGCTCTTTGCCATCGCTTTCCCCCGCACGCCATCCACCGCCAATGATGAGTTTTAAATCGGCTTTAGGCACCGCCGACCGACTGACGGCGCGGACTAAGGTTTCGATGCCCTTGCGGCGGTCGAAACGGCCGACGTACAACACGACTTTGGTTTCGGGGGCTATGCCCAAGTAGCGGCGGGCGGTCGATCGGGCGATCGAGCCGAACCGTTCAGTGTCGGTACCGCAGGAAATGATGTCAATGTTGCCTTTGGAGGAAACCAGAGACCTCATGTGTTCTTTTTCTTGAGGGCTGGTAGCCACCACGCGATCGGCTGTTTCCAGAAGTGTTTTTTCTACTTGCAACCTGGTTTTGGCAATCATCGGAATTGTCGAAACCGACTTGTATTTAACTGCTGCCAAAGAATGGTAAGTGTGAACTTGCTGCAGAGGTTGGGATTTTTTCAACTCCATTCCCACCCAAGAAGACAGCCAGTAATTCGTGTGAACTAAGGGATATTGAAAGCCTGACTCTAACTGAAACTTCTGAAATTCTTGAACAAAGATTGGCAAATATCCGTAAATTTCGTCGCGGGGAATAAATTCTTGTGGCCCTGCTACTAGCCGAATTGTCCGGCAATTCGGACTGTGCTGTACAATTCTTGCTTGTTGGCGATCGGATGAGCGGGTGAACATATCAACTTGCCACCCCTGTTTTGCCAAAGCTTCGCCTACTTGACGCACGTAAACATTTTGACCGCCCGCTTCTTCTTTGCCAATTTCCACAGCGGGATCACCGTGTACGGATATGAGAGCGATGCGTTTTTTAGTTAATGAAATCATCATTGTTTACCAAAAAATATTAAAAATATTTCAGGAGAAGATTGAAAGTGCTATTTTGGCTGCTGCGCCGGGACTGTAATCTTCTAGCTAATTTGTATTAAAGTGAAAATGCGGGATCGATAAATCATCCTTCAGGGATAAGTTGCAGGGAAAAATTGACATACGAATTACTTCTGCTGACAGAGACGTGCAGCAGCTAAAACTCTAGATAATTTAAATATAAATAAACGAGGGTGAAGGGGATTTGCTGTATTCTGGTCGCTGTCAAACTCGCACCTCCTAGCCATATCTAACTAGAGCCTGCTTTCAGCTTGCTGCTAGAGATGCGAGGTCAGCAAAAGGTATAATTTTACCCCTCTGAATCAATCAGTAGGGCTTTCGAGAAAGCAGAAGTCGGTCGTCCCGAAGACTGAATGTTAGAGGGCAAGCGAAAAAAAAAGCAAAATTATTGCATTCAAAATTTTTCTTTCGTTCCGCCTTGCACCTTCTGCCTTTTTCCCTCTTCCTTCTTGCTTCTTCTGTCAAACCAGAAGTGCGAGTTTAACCTCAAATTTCGCGTTTGTCTAATGTTAAGATTTCTTCCGAGGTTTGCGTGCGGAGGATTCCCCGTTTTCGCTGTTGAGGATATTGTTTCGTGAACCAGGCATTCTGGAGCCGTATCTGTTAGTCCAAACTTGGGTAAACTCGGCACCTAAGAAGAGAATTTGAGCGGAATAATTAATCCAAAGCAGAATAATCACGAACGATCCTGCAGCACCGTAGGTAGAGGCAATACCGCTACCTCCGAGGTAAGCTCCTATTAGGGATTTGCCGATCGTAAACAGCACTGAGGTGATGGCGGCGCCGATCCAAACATCATTCCAGGCAAGATGGACATCGGGCAAAAGTTTGTAAATTAAGGCAAAAAGCAGCGTAACTACGCCAAAGGAGATAGCAAAGTCCACAATCTGCCAAATGCCGACTGGTAAGTGCAGCAAGCCGTTCAACCAATAGCTAACCGCTGCTAAAACTGCGCTAATTACTAAAGATACTAGCAGTAGAAAACCTATGCCTAAAATCATCGCAAAAGACAATACGCGGTCTTGCAGAAATCCCCAGATTCCTCGTCCGGGAGGAGGTGAAACATTCCAAATAGTATTGAGGGCTTCTTTAAGATTAGTAAACACGTTGGAAGCACCCCACAAAAGTGTAGCGATGCCAACTAAAGTAGCAATCATTCCCGACTTGGGTTCGGAGGCTTTGAGGATGAGTTCTTGAACGGTTTGGGCGCCATCTTTGCCGATTAAACTTTGGAGTTGGGCGACGATTTGACCTTGGGCTGCGTCGGCACCAAAGACTAAACCGGCGATCGCAATTACGATAATTAGCAGCGGGGCGAGGGAGAAGACTGTGTAATAGGCTAGGGCGGCGGCTAAGGTTGGCGCTTTATCTTCTTGCCATTCAGTAAAAGTTTGTTTGAGCAGCGATATGACTGTTTTCAAGTTCACGGCATTTGGTTTCCTTATACTTAGCGTTCACCAAGGGATTTTAATAGGTTAGGAGTTTTTTAGCGTCGGCCACAAGATAGATTTATCTATTAGCAAATTTGGAAGATTACTTTTATGTCAGATTCCCACACAACTTTTAACAGCACCGATGTAAAATCGTCCAAAAAAGCAATTTCTTGGGCAAAAATCAGCGCATTAGTAGCGGTGGTCAATTTCTTGCTGGTACTTTTCCATTTCAGTTACCTTCAGTTGCGCCCTGTTTATCAAAGCTATTTTCCAGGTTTAGTTAAATTTTATGACCCGATTAAAGGGATTGATTCAAGTTTGCTAAATCCCGAATATTTGAAAAGCGCTGACCAGTTTTGGCGAATTGATACGTATTTTATTGGTTTTTTTGGGGCGGAATTTTTGATTAAAAGTCTGTTCCACACCCGCCGTAAGCCGGGGGTAACTTGGTTTGATTTTGTGCTGAGGCGCTGGTACGAGGTGTTTCTGGTGATGCCGATTTGGCAGGGGTGGCGGATTCTGCCGGTATTGGTGCGGCTGCACAAGTCGGGTTTGGTGAATCTCGATCGCGTAGTTGCTCAAG
This sequence comes from Microcoleus sp. Pol10D4, assembly GCF_036701555.1. Taxonomy (NCBI): domain Bacteria; kingdom Bacillati; phylum Cyanobacteriota; class Cyanophyceae; order Oscillatoriales; family Microcoleaceae; genus Microcoleus; species Microcoleus sp. Pol10D4. The sequence continues at coordinate 59,114 of NZ_JAUBRA010000017.1, read as the reverse complement.
TTACCTACGAACCGGTGGCTTATTTAGCCAATACGATGTCGGAATACATGATGGTGCGGTTTATCAATCAAGCTAAAAGTTCCATCAAACAGGGCGACGCGGCGCAGATGTTGCTGGCGCAGCAGCCGTACCTTCACGTCAATCAGGAAAATACGATCGAACAAATTACCAAGCGGATTTTGGATCTGACAATTTACAAAGTTTTGCCACAGGTGCAACCGGATTTGGAACAATTGCTGCACCACAATTTGGAGGCGACAATCAAACAGTCGGATTTCTATCAAATCCTGCAAAATTTCTCTCCGATTAATATTTTGCCGACGGAGATGACGGAACAACTAGCGAATTATTTGGCTCAAACTGCTGTTGATGTAGTATCTACTACTTATGAAGACGATAAAGGTAGAAAAATTCTGGATAATTTCAGCCAAGAATTTAATCAAAGTTTGCGGCGGGAATTGCAAGATGAGAAAACTATCGGGGAATTGCAGTCGCTGCTGTCGGATTTGTTGGAAGAAGTGAAGTTGAATTACATTCAAGGCGGGTTAAAGTCCGATCCGGTGCAGACTTTTACGGAAATTAACTCGCTCCGGGGAGTAAGGGAGAGTTGATACATCACTGAGTTCCGGTTTGGTGAATTAGATTTTTTTTACTCACATTTTGCACCATTTTCAAGAACAGGCAAGATGCCTGTTCCACAATAAAATTCATCTCTTGTGGAACAGGCATCTTGCCTGTTCCTAAACAAGTAATTGAGGATGGTACAATATCTCAGTTAAAACGAACCGCGAAGACGCGAAGGGCGCGAAGGAAGAGAAGAGAAAGAGTCTACAAGTTCTACGGGTAAGGTGCGCCTCGGCGCACCTACGAATAAGGGTAGTGGGGATATCCGAAATGTCGGGGGATAAACCTATCTGAATCGCCAGCTAAAATAAAAGAATTAGCCTAAAACATCTATCATATTAGATATCTATCTTGGACAGCATTACTTGCCTGGAAATACAAGTAGCCCAAACACTGCTGAGGTTAGCAATGTTGGTTGGCTTAACACTTTTAATCGCCTTTTTTGTGGCGTCCGAACTAGCATTAGTATCAGCAGATCGCCATCAAATCCGCCAACTTGCCCACTCGGACGATCGCTCAACCGCTAAAACCGCCGAACTCGTCCACCAAGCTCAAAACAACATACCGCATTACCTGTCTGTGACTCAAACTGGCACAACAGCAGGGAGTTTGCTGTTGGGTTGGTTGGGTGAGGGAGCGACTGTACACTGGATCGAACCGTGGATAGACAAATTGCCGATCGGTCATTTGTCGGCTGTGCTGACTGCTCATTCGATCGCAGTTCCCGCAGCTTTTATCTTAGTAACTTACGTAGAAATAGTCTTAGGAGAACTAATCCCCAAAGTATTAGCAACCCACGCCCCAGAACGCACCGCTTTGCTGCTGATGCCGACCCTCGAACTCTGCTCAAAATTACTGTGGCCGCTGCTAGCAATTCTCAACGGTACCGTGCGGTTGCTGACTGGTTGGATTACCAGTAAAGAGTCTCAACCGCTGGTGTCCCCTTCTCAGGCAACTCTCGTCCAAAAAGATGCTCATTCGGCACTAATTTCTGGCGTATGGGAAGTGACAGCAGTTAACGAAAAACTCGGGTTAAACCTGCCGAGTAACCAAGCTTACCAAACAATCGCCGGATTCGTAATCCACAATTTAGGTAAAATGCCCAATCAAGGCGATCGGCTATTGTGGGGTGAGTTAGAAATAGAAGCAGCAAATGTAGTAGAAGGCAGTTTAGAAACAGTGCTGCTGCGTCAGGTAACTCGCCCTTTGTTTGAGACTCAGCAGCCAGAACTTGTGTTAAATTGATCCTAAATCAGGCTTAAATACTTCCTCGCTCTATGTGTGTGAGGTTGTAATTAGTCGCTCAGTGCGACAACCTACCAGAAATCTGCAAATTGCATAAAGCACAGTTTATGAGGTGGATATGCTAAAAACACTTTGGGCTACTGTTCGACAAGGGAAAATTGAACTGCTGGAGTTGTCAGAATTACCCGAAGGGGCAAAAGTATTAGTAACAGTTTTACCTGATGAAGAAGCTGAGTTTTGGCTTCAAGCCAGTCAAACATCACTAGATACAGTTTGGGATAATACTGAGGATGATGTTTATGCCCAGCTCCTCTAAAAATGACATAATTTTGGTTAGATATCCCTTTTCAGACTTGTCTAATTCTAAGGTAAGACCAGCAATTGTTGTGAGTGCGCCGCACGTATCTCAAGACATTATGATTGTCCCATTGACAAGCAAAACTGCATCCTTACTTGAGGGTGAGTTCGTACTCGCTGAATGGTCAACAGCAGGGTTAAATGTGGCTACAGCAGTCAAGCGAGGTTTGTATACAGTACATGAAAGCTTGGTTGCACTGAAGATTGGCCAATTAGCAGATTCTGATGCTGAGCGACTGGAGCAATCTCTTAGAGGTTGGTTAGGGCTTTAGTGCAGCCATACACTATGATATCTTGTTTTTCGATACAAATTACCTTCGTTTACTTCACAGCCACCTTAACCGCACCCCCAACCAACTGCTCGTAATCCGCCAACAACCACGGAGGCAAACAAGTATTCGCATCCTGAACCCGCAACTGTCCAGGGCGACAATACAGCATCCCCGCCAACAAATTATTTACAGCTTTAGGCGTTCCAAACCCTTTACTCAACTCAACAACCAACAAGTTAAAAAACTCGCGATCGCTCTCATTCAGCAGCTCCTTAATAAACCCGCTGCCCAGAATTGCTTTGTAACCCTTACCCAAATCGCTCCGGTACAAAACTTCTACTTGTTGGCCGGAAACGCTCAGCCACAAATCGGCAACTTGCTTGCGAATTTGCCGCAAATCTGCTATTACCAATTCATCCGTCGGGTCAATTTCATAGAGATTGACGGCAGCAGTTAATTCATTGAGAAACTGCGGCATATAATCTTGTTGGACAAGTGATTGTTCTGTTGTCGTAAATGCGCTTTCAAACACCTTTTCGTAATCTTCAACCAACCACTGCGGCAAGCGGGTGCGAGCATCGGGAACCCGCATTTTACCCGGTACAAAATACAGCATTGCCCCTAGCAGAGCATTGATAGCTTGAGGCTGCACCAACCCTTTGCTAATTTCAGTCAATTTGTGCAAAAACTGCTGTTCGACTTCAGTCATCGATTCCGCTTGCAAGCCGCAGCTAAGAATTGCTTGATATCCCTTGCGAACTTGTCCTCGGTAAAAAAGTTCGAGTTTTTCTGAAGGAACAGTCAGCCAAAAATCAGCCATTTGTTTTCTGATTTGGCGGAGTTCCAAAACTACCGATTCGTCTGACGGATCGATGCGGTAAAGATTGACGCATCCTAACAGTTGATTCGCAAATTGTGGCGATTGAATGTATTGAGCTAGCAAGTCAGAAGTAGAATCAGAATTGACAGCGGCTTCAGTCTCAAAAACTTGTTCGTAATCCCCAATTAACCAGTGCGGCAAGCGGTTACGAGCGTCGGGAATTCGCATGGTTTCCGGCGGGAAATACAGCATCGCCGCAAGCAAGGCGTTGACAGCTTTGGGATGGACTAATCCTTTGCTAATCTGGGTTAATTGCTGCAAAAATATTTGTTCACTTTCGATCATCGGTTGACGTTGGAAATCGCTTTTTAACAGGATTTTATAGCTGTTACCTGAAGCACTTTTGTAGGCGGTTTCGAGGTTTTCGGCGGGAACGTTCAGCCAAAAATCAGCGATTTGTTTGCGGATTTGACGCAATTCGGATATTGCTGAGATGTTTGAAGAGTTTCTTTGGTAAAGCTTGACGGCATTCGAGAGCATCTCGCCCAAATCTGGCTGCTTGGGAATGCTATCCTGTAAGCTGCGAGATGCTTCCAGGTGGCTAGTTTGCCATTTCCCAAAGAGTTCTTGGAATAATTTGCCGATCGCCCCAGAGTATGCAACACTATCAAAACAAGCCGGATTAGCTTGCATTTTTTGCTGAATTTCCTGCCGTTTTTGCTGCCGCAATTGCGGGTTAGTGCCGAGGGTAACTGCTAGTTGAATGTAAGATGCTTCGCTATTGGCAATTAAATCGGGCATAGAGAGCGATCGTACCACCGCGGCCCCCATTCTCGATCGCAAAGTATCGCCATCCCTAACCACCGTTGGAAGTCCCACCTCTAACGGATCTACAAGAGAAGTAGTCCCCGCATAGGGATAGGAATCCAAATAAACATCCCCCAACTTCAAAACTTCTTTAACATCCGCACGGTTAGGAAAACTCTTCAACACCCGCAAACGATTACTCTCAATGCCATACTTAGCAAAAACGGCTTTCATATTATTTACAAAAGCCCCCCCAGGATAATGATTAGTCCAGCTAGGGCCGAAGGGCATTAAAAACAGCACCGAATTAGGAACAGCCGCCATAATCTTTGCCCATGTTTCCCTTAACTCCGGCACTAGCTTATACAAATTCGCACTCGAAATAAAGACAACCGATTCCTCGGAAATGCCGATACTATTTCTGGTGAAATTAATGTTAGGAGTGTAAGGTTCGAGGGTATAGCTAAAACAGCAGCCAGGCCCGTCAATAGTTGCTAATTCCTCGCGATAATGCTCCTGTCCTTCAGGTGCAGGTTCCATCAACTTACCAGCTATGTAATAGTCAATCTGTCGAATTCCTGTGGTAACGGGAGAATTAAAACAGGTAGTTTGTACCCGTGCTAATCGATGCAGCGCCAGTAAACTAATCGGATGAGCAACCGCAGTAATATTGGTAGCAATCAGCAGAATATCTAAGTCATCAGCCCGGATTGTCTGAACTTGGCTTGGCAAGTCATTAGACAGTTTAACCAGTCTGTCAGCGCGACTTTGACAATACTGTTCTAGTTTATTCCCGTCGAGATTGAGAGCGTACAAAATAATTTCAAATTGCTCTCGATTCAGATATTCAAAAGCTGGCAGTGTAGCGAAAGTTTCCGTCATAGCCCCGAAATGTTTAGTCAGCACGCCGACGCGAATTTTCGGCCTGTTTGCAGGTCTAGCCGGAAAAATGCAATCAATCGCAGCGCCACGATTTTTCAAGGCATATTCAATAATATCTGCCCGCTTCGTGTAGATATCCTTGAGATTTTTACTATTGAAGTACAGAGGAATAAAGTTAGCGCATTGAGTGAAAAACCAGGCAATATCCTGCCACACTTTTGAGTTTTGGTTCTTGAAGATATTGCTATGCAAATAACTGACCCATCCCTGCACATACCGACAATAATTGTCAGCCTCTCCTATTTCTTGAAAGAGAGTAGGCGCAGCAAACATAAATTTGAGATAGTCGTTGACAAACCAATTAGGTATAGCTGCATTTTCATAGTTCAGCAGTAACTGATCTGCACGACGATAGAGGGCGGCTGCTAGTAGGTAGTTAATATCTTTGGGATTTTTAACTCCCTGGGATAGATGTGCTGCTAGTCGATCGACAACAGTCTTTTCGGCATCTGTCAGCGCTTCATCTTTGATATTGCTGTTTAGCAGTAGCTGATGCGCCTTACCTGCATCACCGCCATAGGCATTTGCCAGTTGTTCTGCGGGCAGATTCAGCCAATAATTGGCAAGTTGCTGCCGGGATTGGCGGATGTTAGGGAGGTTTACTTCATTAGCTTGGTCTTTTTGATACTCTCCCACATATTGGGACAGCAAAGTTAAAAATTGTTCGGGTTTGTTAAATTCAACTAATTCATTAGCAATTAAATTGCCGTGTTGTTGCAAAATTTGCTGTGACCAATGCACTTCTTCGGGTTTGTAAAGTTGAGAGTGGAGGTGAATAATTGTGGCTCTCATTAAGTCTAATTTTGGGCGATCGCCAGCCATTTTTTGGGTTCTGCTAGAGCCGTCGCCGTGCTGCCTGTAATAGAGATAAGGTTTAGGTAATCTCTCGCCTAACCAGCCTTTTTCATAGGCAGAAACCCAAAATTCCCAATCTTCGCATCCCAGCTTCATAACTTTTTTCAAGCCGCCTACTTGCTCGTAAATCTCCCTTCTAAATAGGGAAGTAGCGGGGGCTTGATTGTCTCTCAAAAACCGATTGGCATCAAAGTCACCGTGGATAACTAAATCGCATTTTGCTCCGAAGTGCTGCACATCTGTATAGACAAAACCAACCTTGGGTTTTGCTAATAAAATTTCCACGCACTCTTCTAGAAATTTGGGATGAAGTTTATCATCAGCATCTAGGAATAAAATAAACATTCCTGATGACTGCTGAACGCCAAGATTTCTGGAATCAGCGGGCCCCGTGTTGGCTTTATCTATGAGGCGAAGCGATTTTTGAGGATACAGTTTAATTAAATATTTTCCCAAGTTGCTGGTATCATCAGTGCTGCCATCATTGACAATTATGCACTCCCAGTTAGGATAAGTTTGACTGACAACACTTTCAACAGCTTCTCTGAGTAAAGTTGCATGGTTGTAGCAGGGAATGATTACGCTGACGAGTGTTTCTGCGGAGGTGCGGTAGGGCATGGCATTTAGCTGTGATGGAGAGATTGAAACAGGTAATGTAGTGGCTGGTTTTACGCCTCGGCGGGAGATCCCATATTCATCCCATATTTGCCGAGTTTCTTGGTACGATATGGGCGATGAATGTTGCAAACCTTGTTGATTTTCGTAGTACAAGCCGAGATTTTCTGGCAAGTGTACAATGTTTTCGCTTTTGCCAATCCGCAGCCAAAATTCGTAATCGCCAGCCGCCGTAAATTCGCTTCGGAAATAGCCATATTTTTCGTGCAGCGATTTTTTCCACATCGGCTGGGGGCCAATAATGCAGCGCCGTTCGAGTTCGCTGTAGTCAAAGGCTGGCCAATTCCACCCCTGTTCGGCTTGGGTTTTGGCAAAGATATCATTGACTGTGCTGGTGATTAATTGATCTGCATAAACCAGACTTACTTCGGCGTTTTCGTCCAAGTATTTTGCCATGATTTCTAGGGCATCGGGGCGATGTCTGTCATCGGTATTAGCATTAGTCATGTAAGCTCCGCGCGACATCTTAATGCCTCGATTCCAGGCTGCATATAATGTCTCGCGGTCAGAAGTGCGATCGTACACAATATTCGGATATTTCGCTTGAAATTCCCGCACAACAGACTGTTCATTTTCTTGCGAAGCGCTGTCAATTACTAGGATTTCGAGTTGGCCTTGTTTGTACAGCGTTTGCTCTACCAAGTCATCCAAGCAGCCGCGGATAAATTTTTCGGAATTGTAAGTAGAAACGATCGCAGATACTTTGAAAGCCGACGGGACAGGCTGGGAGCGATCAAATGCCGAGCGCTGTAAATTGATTGGGTCGCTAGTTTCATATCTAATTCTCTGCTGATTTTTGTCAATTACTTGCACAGCTTGCACAGCGACACTTGTTAGTTCTGCTTGTAACTGATTGGGATTATTTGACAGCATTTCCTGAAATTTTCGTGATAAATCAGGCTGGAAAAATCCTGTAAAGTGAATTCCCATCTTTTGCCAAAAATCGTTTATGTAATTCACCGGGTGTTTGAGATGATACGCGATCGCAGTTTCTAAATATTTGACAGTCCACCCTTTTTGCTGAGCGATCAGCGGTATCCACAAATCCCACCAAGGAAGACCTAAGCAGAATTGAGAACTAGGAAAATGTTTTAATAATTCCTTGTCAAAGAAGAAGAAATCAAACCCCTTAGCATAAATTTCTCCCGCTGCTTGTTCGGCGGGAGAATCAACATCAGTTCGCGAACCAAAAACTACGGCATTTTCAGCCTCTTTGCATATAAATGAAATCAAATCGCCATCGGCTTTCAAGCGGATATCTGAATTAACAATTCCGCATATTTTTGTACCGCAATCGCGCAAATAAACAAACAGATCGTCAAGATACACTAACGGTCTTCCCGCCTCTGCCCGCGCATCGCGTTTTACCTCATGAAAAGTAACATTTTTATAGATGGGCTGCAATTGACTAATTTCTTCCCGGCTATTGAGCGAAACAGCGTCAAATCCAAGCAATCGCCAGCTTTCTAAAGCCGCCCGCTGATTTTCGATATTTCCCGGTGCAATACTCGTGGTAATTGCGACCCTGTTCCTGTTGTTTGCGGGCGAACTCCTCAAATTCAAATTATCAGTATCGGGAAAGCTGACTGTGGTTTTGACATAAAAAGCATCCCCCCAAGATGGATGAGATGGAGTTGCCACTGCTACTCGTTGAAAGCCATAAACCCTCAGAAAATCATCCACTTGGTCGATTAACGCGCACCCTTCATAGAGTTCTTCACAATTAACTTCTGTACTAATTGCATCAATATATTTGAGAGTTTCCCTCGCCCCTTGCAAAGCCAAAAGTTCTGCGCCTTGAATATCAATCACCAGGATATTAAACTCTGATGAATTCAGAGGACTTTCTTGCATCAACGAGTCAAGAGTTTTCGATTGTACAGTTACTTGATTAACCTCCACCATACCAGGGTAAATTTCCTTGTGCAGCTTTAGGGGTAGAATGCTGCTGCTCATATCGTGGGAGTTCACCCGCAAATTAACTGTACCGTTTTGGTTGCTGATAGCACAGTTTGCCAGCCACACATTGGGTATCCCTGCTATATGTGCTTTCAACCTTTCAAAGACAGACGGGTTAGCTTCCACAAAAAGCACTTTTTCCGCACCCATCATTTGATATTCCTGCATTTCTTGCCCTTCGTGAGCGCCTATGTGGATAATACCTCGCGGGGGAATTGAGTATTGCTGGCAAAGCTTCTGTAAGTCTAGATAGCCTACCGTTACTGCTACTTCATTACTGATTTGCGGTACAGTTTTTATCTCCGATATATTATGTTGAGCTTCCTCAAATTTTGCGTAGATATCTCCCCACAGCAAGGCCTCATTAGTAGACTCTAAATAATTTAAAAGATCGCTATCAGAAACCCAGTCAGAAAATATTAAATTGCTGGCTTCGCCCTTAGCAATGTTGAAAAGCTTATATCCCAAACTTTTAAGATGATTTAGGCAACTTTTCGTATCTTGAATAAATTCAATAGCAAATTCAAATGATATGTAACGAATTGGGACAGATAGTCCTTTTAATACCTGATATTCAAATCCTTCAACATCTATTTTACAAAACTGCGGATGTCCCCACACTTTTATCATCTCATCTAATGTAGTAATTTCGACTGTAACAGTTTGATTCCAATCGTATTTAGCAAAACGCCCGGTTTTCCATTTTTGGGAAAAAGTTGATATGTAATTAGCATCAGTACATACTGAAAGCTCCATAGTCCCGGCTTGCTCGCCCAACCCTTTATTAACGATGACCGCGTTGGGATTTTGGTGGTATTTTTGAGTTAAGATAGTTAAACAATCCGGTTGCGGTTCAAAGCATATTACTTTCGCCCCAGCAGCTAAATACAAATCAGCTTTCTGCCCAATGTTAGCCCCAACATCAAAAACAGTATCTCCTGCCTCAACAAAATTGCTAATAAAATTAGTTGCCATTGATAATTTAATGTCCATTTTTTTGCTTAATTATTGTTATTTGTCACAAGTGAAAGTCAAAATTAAGATTTTTGTGAACCATCAATCTTAAACTTTGACCTTTTACAGCATCATTTTATGGATCGCCCAAGCGCTGACGCTTAAACTTTTTGAGTGGTTGCCCGTTTGGAAACAGGCACATCGTCTGCCCTAGCCTCTGCGGTATCAGAGCGATCGCACTGCTATTTCTCCAAGGCTTATTCACAGTTATACGCCAAATCTTCTCCCTAAACAGGAATGGTGGCGATCGCCACCAATTTTGACAATCTTGACAAATTCTGTTCTATAGTGTATCCGGAAATGTAACCCTTAAGACAGCACCCGAATCTATAGACGGCGTCCAGGGCAGTTCGGTTTCCACCACCTCAGAAAGCCGATCGCCCTTGCCGAGATTCCTGCCACCCAAAAACAAGTTATAATTACGTTAAGATTGATGAACATAAATAAAAATTCCCAAGTCACAGGGACTAAAAATTAGGAGATCGACCTCGGTGAATAAACGCTGGAGAAACGCTGGCCTGTACGCACTGCTGGCTATTGTAGTCATTGCCTTAGCAACCGCATTTTTTGATAAACAGCCCCCAAGCCGGGAAGTCTGGAAGTACAGTCAATTCATTCAGGAAGTCGAAGGCAAGAGAGTAGACAAAATAAATATCAGTTCCGATCGCAGCAAAGCCCTGGTCACAGCCCAGGACGGCAACAAGGTACTCGTTAACTTGCCAAACGACCCAGAACTGATCAACATCCTGACCAAAAATAACGTAGATATTTCAGTTCTGCCCCAAAGCGACGAAGGCTTCTGGGTAAAAGCCCTCAGCAGCCTGTTCTTCCCGATCCTGCTCTTGGTGGGACTGTTTTTCCTGGTGCGGCGCGCCCAAAACGGGCCCGGCAACCAAGCCATGAACTTCGGCAAATCCAAAGCTAGAGTCCAAATGGAGCCACAAACCCAGGTGACTTTCGGCGACGTGGCCGGCATCGAACAAGCCAAGCTAGAGCTCGCAGAAGTCGTGGACTTCCTGAAAAATGCCGATCGCTTCACCGCAGTCGGAGCAAAAATCCCCAAAGGCGTGCTGCTGGTCGGCCCTCCCGGAACAGGCAAAACCCTGCTGGCAAAAGCAGTGGCTGGAGAAGCAGGCGTTCCCTTCTTCTCGATTTCCGGTTCAGAATTTGTGGAAATGTTCGTGGGTGTCGGTGCTTCCCGCGTCCGCGACTTGTTTGAACAAGCTAAATCGAACGCTCCTTGCATCGTATTTATCGATGAAATTGACGCGGTAGGTCGCCAGCGGGGCGCTGGTTTGGGCGGTGGTAACGACGAACGGGAACAAACCCTGAACCAGTTGCTGACAGAAATGGACGGCTTTGAGGGGAATACTGGCATCATTCTGATTGCTGCCACGAACCGCCCCGATGTGCTCGATGCGGCGCTGCTGCGTCCGGGTCGCTTCGATCGCCAAGTTGTAGTCGATCGCCCCGACTTCGGAGGCCGCCTAGAAATTCTCAACGTTCACGCCCGCGGCAAAACTTTGTCGAAAGACGTGGACTTGGAAAAAATCGCCCGCCGGACACCTGGTTTCACAGGTGCTGATTTGGCAAACCTGCTAAACGAAGCAGCAATTTTGGCCGCCCGCCGCAACTTGACCGAAGTCTCGATGGATGAAGTCAATGATGCGATCGACCGCGTGCTCGCAGGCCCGGAAAAGAAAGACCGCGTGATGAGCGAAAAGCGCAAAACTTTGGTAGCTTACCACGAAGCCGGTCACGCTTTAGTCGGCGCGCTGATGCCCGACTATGACCCCGTGCAGAAAATTAGCATTATCCCCCGCGGCCGCGCTGGCGGTTTGACTTGGTTCACACCCAGCGAAGATCGGATGGATTCTGGCTTGTATTCTCGGTCTTACTTGCAAAATCAAATGGCGGTAGCTTTGGGCGGCCGCATTGCTGAAGAGATTGTCTTCGGCGAGGAAGAAGTAACGACTGGGGCGTCGAACGACTTGCAGCAAGTGGCAAGAGTAGCGCGGCAAATGGTGACTCGCTTCGGAATGAGCGATCGGCTAGGCCCTGTAGCTCTCGGTCGCCAACAAGGGAATATGTTCATGGGTCGCGATATCATGGCTGAACGCGATTTCTCTGAAGAAACCGCAGCGACGATCGACGATGAAGTGCGTTTGTTGGTAGAACAAGCTTACCGCCGCGCTAAAGATGTACTCGTCGGCAACCGCCACGTCCTTAATGCTTTGGCAGATATGCTAGTTGAAAAGGAAACTGTGGATGCTGATGAATTGCAAAATTTGTTAGCTAATAGCGATGTGAAAATGGCGACTATCGCCTAATCAATTTTGGATTTTGGATTTTGGATTTTAGATTAAATCTAAAGTTTGAAATCAATAATTGGGGTGATTCTGGGATTGTCTGGAATCGCCCCGATTTTTTTGTAGGCACACAGGAAGCAGCGAAAAAAAGCATTGGAGTAGCAAACCATGATCGTCACTGAAGATAGAGCGCGTGAACTTGCACTTGATTGGGTAGAAGCTTGGAATACTCATAACCTCGATCGAATCATGTCCCATTACGCAGAAGATGTAATTCTGATATCGCCTGTCGCAGCGCAACTGCTAAACGAACCATCTGGGACAGTGACAGGCAAAGAAGCGCTACGAAACTACTTCAAAAAGGGGCTGGAAGTTTATCCTGACCTCAAGTTTGAGTTGCTTGATGTGATGTGGGGAGTTTCCAGTGTTGTCCTTTACTACATCAACCAAAAAGGCACGAAGGCAGGTGAGTTTATGGAAGTCAGTTCAACCGGAAAAGTGACTAAAGTTGTTGCTCATTACAACGGGTAGAGCGAGGTTATGCAAATGGCGGTAATATGGATGGCACAACCGAGCGATGCTGAAGCTTTACTTACTCTAGCTAGCGAGTCAAACGCAGTCCACTCGCCTGTGGTGTAAAGAACATAACGCAATTTTAACCGCCCCCTCGGAAACCCACGGAGGTGGGTTTTGTTTGTATAGACGCGGTTGAAACCGCTCGGTCTTCCGATATGAACTGTATTAAATTATCTGGGAGCGAAATAAGTTAGCATGAATCATCAATCTTGGTTGACACTACTAAAAAAACACCGCGCGATCGCAGTTATCCGTTCCTCCGAAAAAGAACTCGCTCGGCAGATGGCATCATCGGTAGCAGCAGGCGGAATCCAGTTCATTGAAATTACTTGGAACACCCACAAAGCCGCTGAATTAATTGCCCAACTCCGCTCCGAATTCCCTACTTTTAGTATTGGCACTGGCACTTTATTAAACTTAGAAGAGTTGCAGCAAGCAATAGACTGCGGCGCTCAATTTCTGTTTACTCCTCACACCGATGTAGCTATGATTAAAACAGCAGTTGATGCCGGAGTGCCGATCGTCCCCGGTGCTTTTTCTCCTACGGAAATTGTCACCGCGTGGCAAGCAGGCGCTACCTGCGTTAAAGTGTTTCCGATATCGGCTTTGGGAGGCGCGGCTTACCTGAAAAGCCTGCAAGGCCCCCTGGGAAACATTCCTTTAATTCCCACTGGCGGGGTAACGCTGGAAAATGCGAAAGTATTTATTGACGCCGGGGCGATCGCCGTTGGTTTAGCCGGAGACTTATTTCCTAAACACTTAGTGGAAAATCGCGATTGGCGCGCGATCGTCCAAATTGCACGAGATCTTACCCAAAACTTAACAACTTGTTAAGCCCTCTTTCAAATCCAACATTTCAAATCTAAAATCTAAAATAGTACAAGCCAATCTAAAATCTAAAATCTAAAATCTAAAATAGTACGAGGTGTGAGAAATGAACAGGACTATTAACTCAACTTACTTCCGTCGCGCTGCAACTTTCTGTGCCGGCTTCGCCCTCACTTTTGCTACATTCTGCGGCGGTTCAATGACCGCATTTGCCAGCGAACAGCACAACATAATTGCCAATAAAATTATGCTGTTGCAGCAATCCAGCGAACGCTGGATTGAAATAGATTTGTCAAGACAAAGGTTAATAGCTTGGGAAGGAAATACACCCGTTTACGCGGTAATTATTTCCAGCGGCAAATCATCGACTCCCACCCGCACGGGAACCTTTGCCGTTCAAACCAAACACCGCGTTACTAGAATGACTGGGGATGACTACGATGTGCCGGATGTTCCCTATACAATGTATTACGACGGAGGCATGGCAATTCACGGCGCTTACTGGCACAATTTGTTTGGCAATCCAGTTACTCACGGCTGCACAAATGTAGCTGTCAATCACGCTAAATGGCTATTTGAATGGGCCTCGGTGGGAACACCCGTGGTTGTGCACAAATCTGAAATTTAGACCCTTGGGCATTGGGCATTGGGCATTGGGCATAGTTAAACACTATTCAATCTGTTAGAACCCCTACTTCTTAAAGAAGTCGGGGTTCTGGGTACTATGTTTTTTTAGGTGTGCTTACTTAACTGCTGCTTTTAACAACAATCCCAATTGTATAAAACTTTACTAAAATCTAATTCTCTGAGTGCTGATTCATCAATAAAAAAGTTACCGACACCACTGTCTCCCCACATGATATCTACTGTCTCATTGGCATCGCTATCCATTTGGAATAGAAGAATATCTAGCTTTTGTTTTTGCTCAGATGTATTACTATATTTTCTTGCGTCGTCTTGTGTAAAATAAGGATAACCACCTATTTTATGACCAAAGGAATGCGATATTTCTCGGTACTCATCCTCAATTTCAGAGTTCATAAATAACTCTTCAATTTCCGATCCTAAAATTTGTGTAAATTGGTAGTCACTGGTGCTAATCGGCGCATATTTTTTAGTAAATTGCAAGCCGCAACAGCCATTAACAGGAAAAGATTCTGGTGGCGGCAAAAAATCATAATTGGTAATGATGTTTTCAACTTTGAAGTTGGGCTGAGGAAAATAGATTATTTTGAATTGGTCTTCGATTGTATGATTATCTGCATTGGCAGAATTGTCTAAATTTAAACCATATAGGTCATCGTCAGCTATATAAAACTGCAAAATTCCGCGATCGGGAAAACCATCTAAAGGCGGTATTTCATCAAAGTTGAGTTGCGCTAGCAAGAATAAATATTTACCGTCACAAGTTTTGGGATATTCAAAGCCTTTAGGTAAATAAGGAAATCCCCCAAATTTACTCTGCCACCAATTAACGTCATCATTCTTCTGGGTTTTAATTTCGATGTAAGGTTTAATGGTAGCTTCGATGCTGTCGCGATACTTTTCTAGTTCTGGAGAGAGTGGACATTCTAGTTTGTAGTTCATTTGCTTTTAACAATTTGTTTTGAAGGCAATCAGTAGGGTGCGCCGAAGCGCACCTTACCTGTAAAACCTATCCTTAACTTAACTGCACCACGGGTTTATCCTCTAACAAAGTTTCATTTGTCAGCAAATCTTCCACGGTAATTCGCAAAAAGCGCTGTTCGTCAACGCGGAAGAAGATTTTGATGCGATCGCTCCCCGGATACCCAGGCGGCGTCAATTGAGCGATACTGCGGGCTCCTTCTTTATCATTTAGGGGCTGTACCGATGTTTGGCCCGCGAGTTGGCGAGTAATTAGCCTGTCACCGTCAAAATATATCTCCGTGCCGCCAGTTTCCGCTCCCAATTCGCCGATAATTAATTCTATACTTGGCTGACTTTCTAAAGAAGCCCCCAAGACTAATTCTACCGGTTCGCTCATCGGATAAGATTGGCCGGATTTAATTAAACTGTGCCAACTGTGGCAATTGTCGCGGCGGTTCCAGTAGCGAATGCCGTAACTGTGATAGAGAAAATCTTTGATTTCTATGCCTTGACTCAGTTGCAGAGCACCTTGGGCGATCGCCTCAAAGGGTTTGTCACAGCGAATTTTGGCCGGCTCGAAATATTGCTCCACCCAACGCCCGACAGCGGGGATTTGCACAGTACCGCCAACTAGCAAAACTGCGTCGATGTCGCCAATTTCTAAGCCTTGGCGCCGCGCTTGCTGCAATACTTGATTCATGCAGTCGTCCAGTTTGTCAAAAAACTGATGTTCAGCGAGGATAGATTCAAAACGAGTTCGGTCTAATTCTAATTCGTAACTCTCAAAATTTTCATCATCAAAATAAACCTCAACTGCCTGATTCACCAAAGACAACTGAATCTTTAACCGTTCTGCCAATCTCGTTGTAATGGGAGATTTTGCCAGCCCTTTTGTTTTAACAAAATAGTCAACCAGCCAATTATCAATATCAGAACCGCCTAAATTTTGTCCGGCTTTAGCCAAAACCCGGGCAACTTTTGTTTTTTGCGCTGAAGATTCAGCTAATAGCTTTTCGCCCCACTTCAGGATAAAACCGAGGGGCTTTTTGTCGGAGGAAGCGTCCAAACGCACTAAAGAAAGGTCTAGAGTTCCGCCGCCGAAATCAATGACTAACAGATTTTCGCGATCGGCTAAACCGTAACCCAAAGCAGCCGCCGTAGGTTCGTCCAACATCCGCACCTGTTCTACTTCGAGAGATTGAGACACTTTGCCCAACCAATGGCGGTAAGCTTCAAAACTATCTACAGGCACTGTAAAAATCAAAGAGTCGATCGGCAAAGGCAGTTCGCGAATTGAGTTCACAATTTGGCTCAAATACCACTCACCTACTTGTTCAAAAGTAATAAGTTCCCCGTCCAGTTCCGGCACAAAACCCTGAACAGAAGTGCCAATTCCCCGCTTAAAATTGCGAAAAAACCGAGAATCTCCACTCAAATCCAGGCCTTTGTCGCGGACTTGCTGACCGAGTATAACTTTACTTTGAGCAGCGTCCTCAACGTAGAGTAAACTGGGAATTAGGGGCGGATTTTGAGCCGAGATTGCCGACAATCCCGGTAATTTCAAAGTTTCGGGCTGCTGGAGGGCTTGATTCCAGCGAGCGACGACAGTGTTGCTAGTTCCAAAATCAATTGCGATCGTCATTCAGCCAAAATACACAGCTACGAGGGATTCAATTATATTATTGTATTTTGAACCCCAAATGCAAATAGATTATCAACTTGTGCTTGCATAAATACTTAGTTCTAATCAAAACTGCTTTAGCAGCGGAGTCTTCAATTTTGTGCAACTGCATATTTTTGGTTGCAACAAATAAGCGCCACTTTTATAAGTGGCACAAAACTCATACCATTTTAAATTTTAGATTAAACACTTGGGAATGGCTGACTGCATAAGGGTTTTGAACACTGGCATACAGTTGCATTTTTTTTTATTGGTATCACCTGTGCGCCGCTGCCAAGCTTTTACCTTTGATATCAATCCAATTTTCAAATAAAGCGTGCAAAATGCTGGATATCGGCGATCGCAAAACAGCACTATTGGCTCTAACACTACTTGTCCCTGCGGCTAGTATCGGTATCATAGCAGCCTTGTATATTGCCCCTGGAAGCTGGGGAAAAACACTGTCAGTCTTCTGTCAACTTTGGTTGCTGGTTTTTCCGATCGCATGGTCTGTTTTTGTCGATCGCGAAAAGCTCAGTTTATCCCTGCCCAAGCGGCAAGAATTGCTGGCTGGATCTATTTGGGGAATATTCATGTTTGCGATGATTCTAGGTATCTATCGGCTTTTCGGCCAACACTGGATCGATCCTGTAGTTGCTAAAGAAAAATCGCACCAATTAGGTATTAGCAGCCCTACTATTTACTTGATTGTAGAAGCATATTTTGTGCTAGTTAACTCACTGATTGAAGAATTTACTTGGCGGTGGTTTGTCTGCAACAAGTGCCAGATTCTCATACCGGGTACAAAAGCAATATTTCTGAGTTCGCTATTTTTCACGCTCCACCACATTTTTGTAATAGCAGCTTACAGCGACTGGCAGGCTGTTATCTTAGGTTCCTTAGCTGTCTTCGCCGCCGGGATAACTTGGTCGCATTCTTATCTAACTTACCGTTCGCTGTGGTCGAGTTATATCAGCCACGCGATCGCAGATTTAGCCCTAGCAACTATTGGTTGGCAAATCCTCTTTAACTAGCTGCTTTTTCAGCGACTATCGCCTGCAATTCTACAGTAACAATTGACCCTTTTCCCCACTCTCTCTCCTGACTAATATCTTCCCTCATCATCGGGGCGGCATGGCACTGCCACAGGCGATAATGTACCCTGATAAATTTTAAGCTTCGGCAAGGTATATGTGGCTGTAGCTGCGGTTAATGCCAACTAGCAGCGACAAGTGTTTGCTGGCATTCATGCTGATTCTACTGGGCTCTTGACTGATGCTGTGCAATAATCGAACGTTCATATCTTCCCAGCGGAAGATGCTTTCCGTTAAGACATCTGCTTTTAATTCTAGGTTTGGTTTTGCTGGCGATCGCATAATTTTAGCTGCATGAAAACTGGCCCACATATCGCTACAAGCATCGGCAGCCGGGCCTCCAAGATCACACCGATTGTCATCTGGAATTGCCAACTTAGGAAAAATTATGCTTTCATAACATCCAATTTTTTGTAGGCGAAATCGTTTGATACATACCACGAAGCTGCTGCTACTGCTTAGGAGTCAAAGTTTGTACGATATAGGCCGATCCCCCTTGAGTATTCCTTTGATCTTTATAGGGTCATTTGATAAGTTGCTGCTCAAGTTTTATTACGGTAATTACTTAGACAGGAATTGGGCAGGAACGCTACATATACTCTGCCCCGCAGTGGCAGTCTCTTGTGGGAAAATTTTCAGGCGATCGCCTTTTATTAACACCTTTAAAACTCAGGCAGCTAATTAAATTTATATCGGTGAAGCTCTATGTTATGTAGCACTATTGGGAAACCTATTTTTTCAAACAGTGGACGCCTCAACCATCTTTTTTCATGAACATACGACAATTAAGGGGGAGGGATATCTCTTAAAAAACAGGGTTTCTCGCTTCATTCCCGCGTCCACAACGGTGATTCGCGCGATCGCGCCCCTGCTGGTATTTGAGAAAACCACCATCTCTGAATCTTGACCAAATAGGATATTGTATCAAGCAATACCGACAGCACAGTTACCAAAAAACCACAGCGACTGATTGTATTTAGCTCTGTTGGTTCAATGAGGCAATCAACATCCTCAAGGTAAGAATTCCCCTCTTGAATCGAGTATAAAATTTTGCCAAAAACGGTGTCTATCTACTGCATATTGTTGCTTATGCTACCTTTCTCCCCACATTAAAAGTTGGCTGATATTCGGTTTACCGTACATCCCTGTCTGTTGGATCGTAAATGATGTTATCTTCAACCGAGGGTGTTGTCTAGCTTAGTGTTTGTCGCGAACAAAGCTCCTATTTGATGAGGTATCTATCTTCAGGAGGAACTTTAGCTGACCTGAAAATTATCCCTCCAGGAACTGTTTTGCGAGCACATCAATCCTTATTATCAATGCAACGACATTCAAGTTTTGGCAGATAGATATTGGGGTGTTGCGAACAGTCGTTCGATGGGTTGGATTCTATGTAAACACCAGGAAAGCGGTAATGAATATTCACCCGCCCCTCTTTCCTTTTCGGCTCTAACATCAGCGCTGGTAGCAGCGCCGAAAGCGAGTTAAAGTCTTCAGCGGGAGTTAAAAATGAAAATCACCTTTGTTCTTCCTACTCTGTCTCTGACTGGTGGAATACGAGTAATATCTATTTTCGCAGAACTTTTGAGAAAGCGAGGACACTCAGTGTTCGTCATCTCTGTACCCCTTCCCCAGCCGAGTATTCGCAAGCAAGTCAAGTCGCTGCTGCGGGGAGGGGGTTGGATTTCCCCACCTGAAAATGAACCCTCATTTTTCGATAACTTAGGTGTAGAACACAAAATTACCGATCGCTACCGCCCCGTAGAAGACAAAGATGTACCTGACGCTGACGTAGTAGTTGCCACCTGGTGGGAAACCGCCGAGTGGGTAGCCAAACTCTCTCCTAGCAAAGGAGCAAAAGCTTATTTTATCCAGCACCACGAAATTTTTGACTATCTACCTCAAGGAAGAGTAGAAGCAACTTGGATGCTGCCAATGCACAAAATTACGATCTCTGAGTGGTTAGTTGAGCTAGCTCGGACTAAATATGGCGATGACCAAGTTTCCTTAGCTCCTCCTAGCGTGGACACCAAACAATTTTACGCCTGTCCTCGCAACAAACAATCGGTTCCTACAGTTGGCCTAATGTACTCTACAATCTACTGGAAAGGAACCGACATCGCCCTCAAAGCTTTTTCCCTAGCAGCCGAAAAGATCCCCAACTTGCGTCTGGTTGCCTTCGGTGTAGATGCCCCATCCTCGGAATTGCCCCTACCGGCCAATGCCGAGTATGTAATTCAACCCGACCAAGACAAAATCAAAGACTATTACAGCAAATGCGATGCATGGCTGCTGGCGAGCCGCTCAGAAGGCTTCGGCTTGCCAATTATCGAAGCGATGGCGTGCCGCACTCCCGTCATCAGTACCCCAGCAGGTGCTGCTCCTGAAATTTTGAGCGGCGGTACTGGCCTACTTGTAAGACCAGAAGATCCTCAAGAAATGGCAAAAGCCATAGAGTCTATCTGTCAGTTGCCAAATTCCAAGTGGCAAGCCATGTCTGAAGCCGCCTATGCCAAGGTAAACAATTATACTTGGGAAGATGCCACGGATCATTTTGAAGCGGCATTGGAAGTTGCTGTAGACAAATCTAAAAACCGCGAGGTTAACATAGATTGCTTTTCTCCCTACTATGTGGAGGAAAAAGTGGAGGAAAAAATTCTGGTTGGATGCTAAGTGCCGCGCTGCCATTTGAAATTCGGCGCTACGGGCGTTTTCGGCGCGGGATTCTGGGGAGAAACTCAATATCGTTTGGTGGAGTTCTTCTCTATGCCCCTGCCGCAACCGACTTTGCTCCAACAATTGTGATCGCTGCTGAGGGATAGGGGTTGGGAGTCCGCTCCCAAGACACAAAAGTCTCACTTTGACAAAGTGGATGTCGAAAGTCGAGTTATCGAAACCAACCGTCCAATTACTGATCTTGACGTACCTGATGCCGATATTGTCATGGCTACTTGGTGGGAAACTGCCGAGTGGGTGGCAAAACTCTCTCCCAGCAAAGGAAGGAAAGTATATTTTCTCCAACATTATGAGGCTTTTGACTACGTACCAAAAGGTTGAGTAGAGGCAACTTGGCGACTGCTGATGCACAAAATCGCTGTGGCCCAGTGGCTGGCAGAAATAGCTCGGAATGAATAATGAATACGGCGATTTGTCTGTATCTCTCGTCCCTCCTACGGTGGACACCAAACAGTTTTACGACCCCCAGTCGCGAGCCAAGCAGCCGCGAGGCAAGCAATTAGTTCCTACAGTCGCGATGTACTATACTACAACTCCTTGGAAAGGCTGCGATATTGCCCTGAAAGCTTTGTCTATAGCTGCTAAACAAATTCCTAACCTTCGTTTAGTTGCATTTAGTTCTGGCCACGATAGTCTTCTTCCCACTTTGCTGCCTGATGGCACTGAGTATAATAAGGCACTACTCAAGACCAACTAAAAGAATTTTACAGCAAATGCGATGCTTGGCTGTTTTCCAGCAGATCCGAAGGCTTCGGCTTGCTAATTTTAGAAGCTATGCCTTGTGG
Source organism: Microcoleus sp. Pol10D4 (assembly GCF_036701555.1). Lineage (NCBI taxonomy): Bacteria > Bacillati > Cyanobacteriota > Cyanophyceae > Oscillatoriales > Microcoleaceae > Microcoleus > Microcoleus sp. Pol10D4. Next base: position 37,948 of record NZ_JAUBRA010000017.1, on the reverse strand, counting down.
GACTCCAGTCATCGGCACTCCTGCCGGTGCGTGCGGCTCCGGAACTAATTGCTGGCGGGGGTGGCATACTTTTCAAGCCAGAAGACCCAGAGGATATGGTAAAAGCGATCGAGCAGATTTGTCAGTTGTCTGATGCCGAATGGCGCGCAATGTCCGAGACTGCTTTGGCAACGGTGATAAATTATACTTGGGAGGATGCAACTAATCTCTTCGAGGCGGCACTCTACACTGCTTTGGAACGTCAGGCACAATTAACGAACAAGACGTAAAATTGAGGTTGATTTAAAAGATTGGGGTTGGGCGATCGTTTAAGCGACAATTTTTATCTGGCAATTTGAGTTGTCTTTCTACAATTTTACTGCAAAAAAACCTATGGTTGCATTAATCCCACTGGCTATGTTCGGCTTTATTCCAGTCGTTTTTTACCTGTTTGTGAGGTTTCCGGCTCAGCGGGCGGTAATTATAAGTTTTGTAGCAGCGTGGCTTTTTTTACCGCAAGCTTCTTATCCCATCCCCTCATTGCCACCGTATACCAAAATCTCTGCCGCTTGCTACGGCATTTTGCTGGGGACTCTTATCTACGATACTGCGCGCCTCACCTCTTTTAAGCCCGGTTGGCTGGACGTGCCAATGGTAATTTACTGTTTGTGTCCAATTGTTTCACAAGTTAGTAATGGCGGCAGCCCGATTTCTCCGACTGTCAACCAAATCGTTACTTGGGGTCTGCCTTATTTTTTAGGACGCTTGTATGTGGGTAATTTAGAAGGGCTGCGACAATTGGCGATCGGGATTTTTGCAGGTGGGTTAGCCTACATTCCTTTTACTTTAGTTGAAGGGGTTAAGGGCCCAATTCTGCACCAAATGATTTACGGCGTCAATGCCTTTGATGACTGGGGTCAAGCAAGGCGTATGGGGGGGTGGAGACCAGTAGTGTTTATGCAGCACGGTTTGATGGTTGGCCTGTGGATGATGACAGCCGCCTTAATTGCTGTTTGGCTTTGGCAAACTGGAACGCTTAAAAAGTTTATGGGCCGTAACATCAAGACTTTAGCAATTATATTAACTATCGCTTTTTTCCTGTGTCGTTCTACTGGCGCCTACAGTTTATTTGGAATAGCATTGCTCATATTATTCTGTGCCAAGTTGTTCCGCACCTCTTTGCCCTTGCTCTTGATAATTGGATATATAGTGTTTTATCTGTACATAGCTGCATCGGGTCAATTTTCGAGCGAAGACGTGATTGGATTCATCACTCAAGTATTTGGCGAAGAACGAGCCTCCTCTTTGAAGTTTAGATTTGACAATGAAGAGATATTGGGGGAAAAAGCGCGGCAAAGATTTCTTTTTGGCTGGGGGGATTCCGGCGGAAACCGCGTGTATAACGAGTGGGGTAAAGATATCTCGGTCACCGACAGCTTATGGATTATTGCATTTGGCGTCAACGGTCTAGTCGGTTTAGTTAGTTTATTTTCTTCATTGTTACTTCCTGTTATCGTCTTTTGCGTGTTCAAGTATCCCGCCAGAACCTGGTCTAATCCCAAAGTAGCACCTGCTGCCACCCTGGGAGTAGCCTTAACTATGTACGTGTTTGACTGTGTTTTGAATGCTATGACTAACCCGATTTTTGCGCTGATTGCTGGAGGAATATCCGGTCTGGTCTTAAAAGCTCCAGAAAGTCTTAAGGCTAAGAAAACCAGTTCGCCACCAAGAAGACAGTCGCTGGTTCACCAAAAATCAGGATAATTTTCAGGAATGCGATCGCTGCTTCATTCACTTCAAGCTTGAGACTATCTTGCCTTCCCTGGAGACAAAAACTAAAAAATCTACCTCTTTTGGATGAAATCCAGCTCGGAAGTTGCGAGATATTTGTCACTAGGTTAAAATTTTAACTTCATAAACTATTTTTTACATTCATTTGCAATGCTTCAAGTATTAGCACTGGATGGCTTTTTTCTTGAAACTGTGTTGCCAGTTATAAGCTTAAAAATGGGCTTTATACACTTTTTCTAAAACGAGCTGATTCTTTACATAATCTTTAAAAATCCTCACTAGACAGGCAGGGTGTAGGAGGATATACTGAGAAAAGTATGTTCACGGAAGCACCCACGTAGTTAAAACACGAAACTGAATTGTGGGTTATAATAGTTTGAGTTGTAGTTTAATATAAAGCAGGAAGGACATCATAAATGAAAACAGTTAATTTATTGAATGTCTCGATAGATAACTTTTCAATCACAGAGTTGTTTGAAAAACTCGACGGCGAAGGTGGTGTCGTATTTACACCCAATGTAGACCACTTGATTAAGTTGCAGTATGATCGCGACTTCTATGAAGCTTACAATACATCTACTTATAGAGTCTGCGACAGTCAAATATTGATGTATGCCTCTAAGTTTTTGGGTACTCCTCTCAAAGAAAAAATTTCTGGTTCTGATTTGTTCCCTGCATTTTATATGTATCACAAAGATAACGAGAAGATTAAAATATTTTTGCTAGGAGCTGCTGAAGGTATTGCTAGGAAAGCCCAGGAAAAAATCAACCAAAAAATTGGTAGAGAAATAGTGGTTGAAGCACTTTCTCCTTCTTTTGGCTTTGAAAAAAATGAGGAAGAATGTGAAACAATAATTGACGCGATCAATAAATCAGGAGCGACTGTTCTAGCGATAGGAGTGGGAGCTCCCAAGCAAGAGAAGTGGCTGGTTAAATACAGGAGCAAATTAACACACGTCAAAATTTTCTTAGCCGTAGGTGCAACCATTGATTTTGAAGCTGGTTGCAAAGCCAGAGCCCCCAAATGGATGAGCGAAGTCGGCATAGAATGGGCGTACAGACTGTTAAGTGAACCGAGAAGGTTGTGGAAAAGATATTTGATTGAAGGTCTGCCTTTTTTCCGGTTAATCTTAGAACAAAAATTAGGGTTTTATAAAATGCCTTTCATGGAGAGCAAAACCAGCCAGCTAGAATGGAAAGGTGGCTCCTAAAAAGGTGAGCCACAAATCTCTAGCGTAAATTAAGCTGAGTATCGGAGAAAGTGGGTTTGACTTCAAAGTAAGACTGATGCAATCTGTGGATAGTCCGATCGCACATCGCACTTTCTCTCAAAATAATTCATTTTTGCTTTCAAGTCCAGGTAAAATCGGAAAGAAACCTTTTGTGAAAAATCCTAATTAGGGATGCAACCGATGAATCTGCCTTCTTTCTTGTGGTTGTGGAAAATAGCGGCTTGGTCAATGGGTGTTTCCCTGTTGGCTTACCTGTTGCTGGCCGTTACTGGAACGTGGATGTTTGCTACTCGCAGTACCAAACAACCCCGCCCAAAATGGCTGCGTCCCTTTCATTTAGCCACTGGTGCGGGGATGGCAACTTTGGTAATTTTACTGCTGGGAATTGGTGTAGTCGGTACGCTAGGATACTACGGCAATTTGGGTCACTCGGCTCATTTACCGGCGGGGTTAGCTGTTGTGGCTTTGGTGTTGGTTTCTGTTGGAAGCGGGCTGCAAATTGGCCCTAAACATCCTTGGGCCCGCCCCCTCCACATCGGCACTAATTTGGCTTTGTTTGGGGGATTTGTGACTGTGTTGATCACAGGATGGACGATCGTACAAAAGTATTTGCCGAAAGTTTGAAACCTGTCTATTTGACCTCAAACTATACCAAATATCCAAGGGAAAACATATATATAACATATATATAAGGTGCGCCGCCGCGCACCCTAGGTTTAATTTTTTTGCGTGAGTCCGCTTTTCGTGATGAATTCTAAAATATGTTGCGCGGTAATCTGTGGCTTTTCTAAGTGGGGAACGTGCCCGCAGTCGGGTATCCAAATTAGTTGAGAATTTGCGATCGCCCTTGCAAACTTTTCCGCATCCGCCGTCCCCAAAATCCGGTCTTGTTTTCCCCACAAAATCAGCGCCTGCTGCTGAATTTGCGATAATTTTTCCCCAAAACCACCGTAACCTCCGCTTTTGGTAAACGCAATTAAAGCTTGATTCCAGTTGGGCATTTCCAAGTGTAAAGCAGCACAAGTTTGAGCGTCTTGAGAAGCCAAATTTTTATCGAAATAAGCATTGACGCTAATTCGCTGGCGAATTTTGGGATTGCGTAAAAATGAAGTTGCCAGATACCCTAAAGGAGGAATTAAAAACTTTCCCTTATTAGAACTGATGGCAAAACCTGCGCTATCTATTAACACTAATTGTTTTACAGCTTCTGGATAATTGAGAGTGAAATCAATTGCTGCTGCACCTCCCATTGAAGCACCGACTAAGATTACAGGCTGCGAAATTAGCGTTTTCCAAAAATAGTAAAGGTGACTTTCAATTGCCCTCGCGCTGAATGCCAAGCCTGCCGCTCTTTCTGTAAACCCGAAACCCAACAAATCAACCGCCCAAGTTTCATTTTCGGCAGCTAGCAGTGGCAACAGGCGGCGGAATTCAAACAAGGAACTGTCGAAGCCGTGAATTAGCAAAATTGGTGTATTGCCACTGCCTTGGCGCACGTAGGTTGTAGCAATTGGCCCAGAAGATAGGGGAGTTGTAATTGCCTCCCGTTGAATGCTTTGGGCTAAGGCAATTGAGGTAGATTCTGTGAGTTGTGCGATCGATTTTGGCAGAAAACTTGCTGGCATAATTCTTGATAAATTGTGAATCGGTAGGGGCGATGCCACTATGTCCGCCCTAACATTTAAGTATATATGCTTGCTCGATCGCTATTTTAAGAGTTGGGGCGAGTCATTAAAATTCGATCGATACTCAGTATCCCTCAGCCCAGGCTTAGGTTTGTCGTGCGATCGCCAATATAGCAATTCTCAATTGCCCGCAATACAGTAAGGATACGGCGCAGTGCCTACGGAATATGTGTATTGCACTCAACAGGATAAGGTGTACCGCTGCGTGCGTACCCTAAAAAATGCAATAGAGGCGGGTTTTAGCCGGATTTGTCGATCGCAACAACCAGTCTAAAACCCGCCCCTAATGACAACAGTCAACAATTAACCGACTAATTCTTCGCCCCTACGCCAACATACATAATCGACGTATCCTCATTGATTTGGATTTTAAACAACCCAGACTTTTTGTAATCAATATAGTTAGCGAAATTAACTGTTAAAAGTTGAGCCGCTTGTTTGAAAACTGCCCTGGAAGGAAATAGCTGCTTTCCACTTGTAAGATTTCCCCAAAAACCGTGTAGCTGGGCTAAAATAGCGCCCATTTCTCCAAACATATCAAAACCTTTAATTTCAATCTTGCCAAAACCCGTATCGCGCATTACCAAAGACAGTTCATCCGGGGTAACAAACTTTTCCCAATCGTGAACGCCCCGCCTAATTTCCTGCAAAATATTTTCCATCAGCCCAATCATCACAACTTGCGAGGAAAAAGTTCGGTTGATTGTGTCAAAAAAGAACAATCCCCCAGGCTTAAGAATTCTGTGAACCTCTGACACAACTTTTTTGTAATCGGCCACGTGTTCCAAAACATCCACGCAGATTACAACATCAAAGGTATTGTCAGGGTAGGGCATATTCTCGGCAAAACCTTGCCTGTAGTCAATCTCAAATCCGCTGGTAACTGCGTGATTTTGAGCAGCTACAATACATTTGTCCGATCGATCAATTCCAGAAACAATAGCGCCTCTCTCGGCCATAAACTCGCAAGAAAAGCCACCGCCGCACCCGACATCTAAGGTTTTCAGCCCTTGCCAATTAGTCGCGTGTCTGTCGAAAAACTCAAATCTGGGTTTGTTTAGATGGTATAAGGCATAAATTTTAGCATTTTCGTCCCACCAATTATCGGCATTTTCCTCATAAAACTCTAAATCATTTTTTACTTCTGTTTTCTGCACGATTTTCTTAGTCCTGATTAGTGGGAATATAGAGGGCGATTGCACTTTGGGCTTATTTTATAGAAATGAGACAAACAAACCCGGTTTCTGTGAAAAATCCGAGGTTTCGTGACGAGTTCGCAGGCAGACACCGAGTTTCTGAATACGCGCGCGTAAGTTCTATTTTATCGTTAGTTGTGAATCGCCACAGTTTTTTATTATAATAAGTAAATGGACAGAATTAATTACACACTGATTCTTTGCTAGACAAGGCTTGTAGCCCATAGTTTTGTGTAATTAATTGTGTCCTACTACTTATCTCTGGCATAAATTTCAACCAGATGGCTCGCGTTTCTATTATCATCCCAGCCCTCAACGAAGCGAATTGTCTGGAACGCACCCTCCGCCAACTCAGCATCCTTAATCCTCCCCCTTGGGAAGTGTTGGTGGTAGACGGCGGCAGTCAAGACGAAACAGTGGCGATCGCACTTTCCGCCGGCATCCGCGTTATTCCTAGCAGTATAGCCGGACGTTCCGTGCAAATGAACTTAGGTGCTCAAGTCGCCACCGGTGAAATTCTGTGCTTTGTCCACGCCGATACTTTAGTTCCCGACGACATTGTAGCAGTCATCCAGAAAACATTGTCCGATGCCGAAATTGCCGGCGGCGGGTTTATCTCCCTCATGGCTGGTTCACAGCAAACAAGATGGGGTTTTTCCGTCCACAATTACCTGAAAACTTATTACGCGCCGCTGTTATTTCGACCTCATTTATTTTTCCAAGGATTGCGCCTGCTGTTTGGCGACCAAGTTATTTTTTGTCGCCGTACCGATTTTTGGGAGTGCGAGGGTTTCGATGCTGCGCTGCCAATTATGGAGGAAGCGGATTTGTGTTTGAAGTTAGTGCGACGCGGGAGACTTAAGTTAGTCAATCGGGTAGTGGAAAGTAGCGATCGTCGAGTTGCGAGTTGGGGCGAATTTAAAGCTATTGCGATCTATCTTTCGATTGGTTTTTTGTGGGGTTTTGGCGTTTCCCCAAGGTATCTCAAGCAGTTTTATGAAGACATCCGCTGAAACATTAAATTTGATTAAATTCCCAAAATGTACGACCTGTAACTTTTGGGCAAATCTTTTTCCAACAGGTAAATAATCGCGCAACAACCTAACAAAGTCTCCGTAACTAAAAAGCCGAGCTTCAGCAGGGCATTTACCGGATCAATAAACTTATAAAACACTAACAAGGCATATTTCAATACTGTAGAATCCAGGAGATATATAGGGAATGAGTAAGCAGCCAATATTTTGACTAACCCAGATACTCTACTGGGAAGTGCGATACTCTTAGAAAATGCGAGGAGCAATAATACGAAGAAAATTGCGTATCCTTGAGCAGATAGTTTAAAAAACGAGCGGAGAAACCATCCCTCCGAATTAACTCCACTTATTAGGTAATATTCCCAAATGCTCGCTAGATAAAAAAGGAGTGTGGTCCCTAAAATTGGCAATTTTTTCCGTTCGATAACGGGTTGAATTCTGTCATACGATCCGCCCAAAAATAGACCAGTTGAAAATGGTAAAATCCAACTGAAAATCCAGCGCTCCATCAAAGGTAGAGGTACTGATATGTATTGGAAAGCGGTTAAGTAAAAGAAGATTGTAAAAATTGTTTGAATTGTTATGCCCAAAGCCAAAACTTTTCTGGCTTCTAAAAATATTAATTTCACGAGAAGCCACCACCAGCCGTAGCATTGAACAATCACAACGATGAAGTAATAGGGAGGCATCACTGAACCCGTCAAGATATCTCTGAGTAATGAAAGTAAATCAAATTTTTGGATTTCTCCCAACTTATTTAAGATGTACAAAGCTACTGACCAAAACAGATAAGGGGGTATAATTTTGGACAGTTTTTTTTTTTGACTACCAGTGCGGGATTATTTTGATTTTCCAGTTTCTTTGTGAGAAAAAAACCGCTCAATAGTAAAAATGCAGGTACGCAAAATAGTTGAAATGTATCGATCACCACAAATAAAATTCTGTGATCGCGAAATGCCAAGAACCCAGCATGAGTAATCACCACACTGACGATCGCTAAAGCTCCGATCAAATCAAATTCAGCGAACCGATGAGAAACTTTTTGCCTCGTAAAAATTAGATTGTAAAAATTTGAATCCAATTAGGAATTTTTTGTTTGATGAGTAAGATATCATAAAAGGTTATATTTGCTCCTATCTTCACAAAACTTATGTCTGCAAAAATAAGTCTCCGAGTGCTGGGATTGAGGAAGAAAGACTATAGAGACTATTGCGAAAAAAAATCTACCTAAATTAGGTAGACTTTGAGAAATGTTCAAGCAATGAGTTCACTGTTGGCTAACCGTTGTTGTGATGGATGTGCGACGCAGAAACACTATCCAACTGATCGCGCCCGTTGCGGATCACGCGCAGCATATCGCTCAACTTGTGCTCGATATTATCGAGCACTTGGTCGGCATAATCATCGGCTCCGTTTTGAATTTCCTCGCATTCAGCCATCGCCCTGACTCTCATCTCTTCCAATTCCTCCTGAGCCTGGTAGCGAATTTGTTCGACTTCCGCCAGCGTGGCCTGCTGAATTGCCTCACAGTCGAGCAAAACTTGCTGTCGCAACTGATCTGCCTCTATCTTCGCCTGCTGGAGCAGACCCATATCGTTTAAAATTTCTGCTGCTCGCTGTTCTGCTGCTTCTATCACTTCCTGAGCGTAAAGTTCCGCCTCTTGAAGCAAGTCGTCTTTGTGCCGGATGATTGTCTCGGCTTCCTGAAAGGCGATCGGCAAATTTAGCCTCACCAAGTCTAACTGATCGAGCAACTGTTCTTCATCCACCAGAGTGCGTCTGGTCATGGGAATTCGCGGGCTGTCGAGAACAATTTCCTCAAGCCTGTTCAATTCCCGCTGGATGTCTACTCCTGCGGTTCGGGTGGGATCTCCGAAGGCGGCTGTGTTCTGAGGTGGTTCGTTCTCAGTGCCGATGCCGGTACTATCGGGTTCGATGCGAGTTGGTTCCTGCTGGCGTAACATTTGTAAATATCTAGGGCGACGTGTTTCGGAACAAGATGATCTACGGAGCCACCAAACTTGGCTATTTCTTTAACTACACTACTACTTAAAAAGCTGTACTCGTTAGAAGTTGCCAAAAAAACTGTTTCAATTTCACCCAGAAGGGTTTTATTGGTGTGGGCCATCTGGAGTTCCATTTCAAAATCTGTTAATACCCGGAGCCCCCGCAGCAGCACTTTGGCTTGTCGAATCTTAGCATAGTTTACTGTCAAACCCTCAAAACTGTCTACTTCTACATTTGGCAAGTGTTGGGTAGAGCGCCGGATCTGCTCGATCCGTTCCTCTACGGTGAAGAGAGGGGTTTTGCTGGGGTTTCTGACTACGGTAACAATTATTCGATCGAACAGTTTAGATCCCCGCTCGATAATGTCTGCGTGACCGAAGGTAATGGGGTCAAAGCTGCCTGGATAGATTGCAATCACGAGTTTGGCTCAACGGAGTGAGGGGGAGTGGGGGAGTGGGGGAATGGGAGAGTGGGAGAGTGGGAGAGTGGGAGAGTGGGAGAGTGGGAGAGTGGCAAAGCCGGGGATGTGGAAAATCTTCCTTCTTCCTTCTTCCCTCTTCCTTCTTCCTTCTTCCCTCTACTTTTTCATGGAATGAGCTTTGTAGAAAGTTTCGAGGCTTTGCTTGTCGCCCACAAACCGCCAGTGCCAAGGCTCGTAACTGACGCCTTGGCGATTGTTTTTGGGGAAGGACATTTCAAAGCTGAAGGCGACGGCGTTGTCTTCTAACCACTTGAATGCTTCGGTATTTTCAAAACTGGGGCTGAGGTTGTGTTCCGGGGCGCTGCCGTCGCCGATGTCGATCGCGTAACCGGTGTGGTGTTCGCTGTAACCTGGAGGGGCGCTGACTTCGGCTCGCTTGCTGGCGTTTTGCCTGCGTTCGGCTTTCACGTCAAAAAATACGTGCTGTTGGTCTTGCAGGGAGCGAAAGCCGGATATGGGAGCGAAATAGATGCCTGATGCCGCTGCGGCGTTGGCCATTTCCTGATATTTTGCTGCTGCTGAGGAGCGGAGTTTGACGCTACCGTCGGAGGTGACGCTTACCAAGTCTTTGGCTGGTGCTTCTGGGTACGGCAAGTGTCCCAGCAGGTTTTCTGGGATTGCGGGGACTTTTGGAGTGGTAGCTGGACTCGGGACAGACGGAGACGCGGAACTCGTCGGCGCTGGGTTTTGTTGAGTTTGCTCTGCCTGACTGGTGGCTGGGAACAAGTTAAAGTTGAGGTGCAGCCAAATGCTGACCCCACAGGCTAAGGCTGCCAACCCTAGCAGTTTCCAAATCAGCCCTTTTTTCTTGGACTGACTCTGCCCTGCTTCTGGGTATGGGTGGTCTCGCACTGCTTCTGGAATTTCGTCGGCGACAAGCTCCGAGGCTTGCGCGGGTTTTCTTGACAGACTAGCGTTATCCAAGCCAGCTCCACTCCTGCACTTCAATAAGGCTCAACGTTAAAAATTGTAGACCGATATGGGCGATCGAACAGCTACAATTGCCGCTGAGAATATATCATCTCTTTCTGACCTCGCCCCGTCCTATCCGCCAACTCTCGCATTTGTTACTTGGGCCCACAGTCGATCGTCCCTGCGAGGTCGAACTGGTTGGCGCTGGTAGCGCTGGTTTATTTTAAGTGTAATTTGTTACTGTTCGATAAAATCGAACAATTCTGCGATCGACACATCAAACGTCCGGGTCAATTTTAGCAGAGCACCGATGTCAGCCATTGCCATACCCGGCGATCGGGCATAGCTTTTCAGCGTGCTGTAGTGAACGCCCGATCAAGTGGCAATCTCTGTCAGAGTCCAACCGTTCTCGGCAGCCAACTCTCAAATCCGCAACCTCACCAATCCCCTGCTTGACAAAGGGCAGGTATTTGCCTTTGAGTAATTAGATATTAAAGGGCGATCGTCCCCCGGCCTCAGAAACGGAAGAGCAATCACTTTGTTAGACAACCTCTCATTATATTTAATTTATGGTGAAAGAGTGTATTCAGGCTTTTTGAGTAGAGTTTGTTTAGCAAACCCCTTAACTAATTTTATTCGTGAGTAGATCCATCTGGCATAATTGCACCAGTGAGTGTAGCATTTACCAAGTTTGCTCCCCCTATTTTTGCACCTGTTAAGTTAGCACCAGATAAGTCTGCATTTGTTAAGTTTGCTGCACGGAGGTCTGCTGAAATTAGGTCAGCACCACGCAGTTTTGCACCGTATAAATCAGCTTGCCGCAAGTCAGATTCAGTTAAGTCTGCTGTCGTTAGATCGGCACTAACTAATCTTGCATCATTCAAGTTTACCTGCTTCAAATTAGCCCGACTCAAATTACAGCCGTCTAGACTTGCTCCCTGAATTTTTGCCCCACTCAAATTCGCATCTCTCAAATTGGAACTATTCAATTTTGCCGAAATCAAATTAGCATCTTGTAAATTGGCTCCCATCAAGTTAACACTGCTCAATTCCCTACCAGTTAGATCGACATTTGGCAGCGATACATAAGGAGCAATTAAGTAAGCGCCCGCTTTCACGGGATCGAAATCAGTAGGAAATAAAGTTGCTTGATTGTAAATCGATCCTTCAAGTTGAACTCCCTTGAGATTTGCTCGGTCGATGTTGGCTTCTAAAAGGTTAGAATTACTCAGATTTGCATTTGTTAAATCAGCATTTTTCAGGTCTACTTTCCTCAAGTATAGCCCGCTTAAGTTAGCTTCAGCGAGATTGGCAGTTGTGAATTTTGTTTGTTGATTTAGTTTAGCACCGCTGAGGTTTGCACCGTTCAAATCGGCTTCACTAAAATTTGCAGATTCTAGCTTTGATCCTCTTAAGCTTGCTTTGCTTAATTTGGCTTTTTCTAGTTTAGCTGATTGTAAATTAGCCTGAGCGAGGTCGGATCTTGATAAATTAGCCTGATTCAGATTGGCACTGTATAAACTAGCCTGAGAAAGATTGGCATTGACTAAGTTGGCTTGATTCAGATTGGCACTGGATAAATTCGCCTGATCGAGGTTGGCATTGACTAAGTTTGCTTGATTCAGATTGGCACTGGATAAATTAGACTTAGAAAGGTTGACACCGCATAATTTAGATTCGCTAAAATTTGTGCTAGAGAAAGAGCCCTCTCTCATATCTGCTCCCTTCAAAATTGCCCCGCTGAGGCTGATGCTCTGCCAATTAACACCCCTCAAATTAGCTTGACTCAAATTAGCATTACTCAAGTTAACACCAGAAGTTAGAAATTTTCCGCTGAAATCAGCACCAGCTAAATTAATCCCTGTAAAATCTCTTTCTCCCTCACTGTAACGCTGCCAAAACTCCTCAATACTAACAACAGGTTCCAGACATTCCTCAGACTCATCCTCCACATCCTCACAGCTATCCTCTAAAGCAATATCTTCAGCATCCGCCGCCAATCCTTCCAAATACTCCGCTCTATCCAAGTAATCAGAACTCGCTACTAACCGCCTTTCTATCTCCTCCTCATTTAATACTTCGCTGCTGTCAAAGCGCTCAATTAATTGCTTGACAATTTGGCAGTCATTCGTGCGAATTCCCACTTCTTTTTCGGCACTTTGGTCGCTGTTAGTCAGCAAATTATGACTGCCCAACATGGCAAAACTAGAATCACATACTAAAAAGTTTTCGTGAGTTCCCAATAAAGAGAGACTAAATTGATCAGGATATTCGCTTGCTAATTCTTGCAAATCTGCCAAAGCATTGTAGCGCCATCCCTTGCCGATTCTTTGCCGATCTCCCAGATAACCCCACCCAATACTTATCAAACATCCTCGGTTCAAACACTCTCTAAATTTTTGCAGCAATTCATCATTAATGCTGTTACAATTGAGCCAAGGGCAAACAATAATCAGCCGCTCTTGAGCTAGTGATAAAGCTTCCATCAACACAGCACGACTGTTGGGACGATCGCATACTAACTGATACTGAAAGTCTGACTTTGGCTTTTCTGTCTCGGTGTCAAGCTCGATCGGTCGCTCGGCAATGACAGACATATCGCCATTTCCCAAATCACACGGCTGTTGCAGGGACGCAATTTCAGCAGTCAAACTTTCTAGCATTTGCGGTTCAGGGCGATCGTTAAATCTCTGTTCCTGTGCCTCTAACTGCCTCTTAAGTTTGGCTAGATATTTTTTCAGAATAACTTGCTCTTCTTCAAGCTGCAATACTCTCGTGGCTATTGATACTAAATCTAGTTCGGTTTCTGACATAGTGCTCCCCTAAAATCAAAAAAACTTCAAAAGCCATGTTTGGGAAATGGGCGACTCATCAAATATTACCAACTTCCGCCAACTCAGCACCACCAACAGAATCTTCCTCTTCCCCTTTATCCCCTTCATCAACCGCAACAGTCAACTTCAATCCCAGAGCATTCAGCCAACTTGCCAAAGCATAAATTGTCGCAATTCCATTCTGCGACAACAAAACATCTAATTTTTCCAGATGCAATTTAGCATCTTCAGCAGACATATTTGGTTCGCCCAGAGCCTCAAATACATCTCTGAGCGCTTTTCGCATTATTCCTAATTCCAAATCTCCTTCTTCCTCCTCAAGTATCTCTGTGAGGTAAGCCACAGCAAATAAGGGGTCTTTGAGAGATTTAATTTTTAACGGATGGTAAGGTACGCTTTTAGGCATTTTCTCTGCTCCTGTATTCTCTCCAATATTTCTTAGCTGTGCTAATATCTTGCTCTTGAGTGCTTTTATCTGGGCCACACAGCAGAAGCACTATAGTTGTTTCTATTTGTCCAAAATAGACGCGGTAGCCAGGGCCAAAGTCAATCCTAAATTCCCAGACTCCCTCTCCCAGCGATCGAGAATCTCCCAGATTGCCATCGCTAACCCGCTCAAGCCTTTTAACAATCTTGGCTTTGCCTTTAAAGTCAAGGGAGAGATTCCAACCACTCGGAAAAAGGAATTTTGCCATCAGGTATCTGATACTGCTGAATATCTCTCTCGCTGTACTTCCATAAGGTCGATCGTACTTGCACCCTCATCTTAATATCGGCGATCGCCCCCTATCAAAGCTTCTTCACCAGGGCCAACTCAAGATCGCCGATCGAAAGGAACTCTGCCGTCAGGCGTGGTGTAACGCTCAATTTCCCTCGGTTGCGCTTCCATAATCTTGATTCTAGCGACGATCGCACTCCAATCTGGCAGCCGCGCCCGATCGCCCCTTGACTCGATGCGCTACAATTATTAAGAAATCTTTAGTTAGCTCCGTTTAACGTTCCAGACGCATTATGAGTCTTCCCATTCGCAACGTCGCCATCATTGCTCACGTCGATCACGGCAAAACCACCCTTGTGGACGCTCTCCTCAGACAGTCCGGGATCTTCCGCGAAGGGGAAGAAATCCCAGATTGCGTCATGGACTCCAACGACATCGAGCGCGAGCGTGGCATTACCATCCTTTCCAAAAACACCGCCGTCAGGTACGGAGAAACCCTGATCAACATCGTCGATACCCCCGGACACGCGGACTTTGGCGGAGAAGTCGAACGAGTTCTCGGCATGGTTGACGGCTGTCTGCTGATCGTAGACGCCAACGAAGGCCCTATGCCACAAACCCGGTTCGTACTCAAAAAAGCCCTAGAAAAAGGACTGCGCCCGATCGTCTTTGTGAATAAGATCGATCGCGAGCGAGCCGACCCCCACAAAGCCGTCGATAAAGTTTTGGATCTGTTCCTCGAACTAGGTGCTGACGACGATCAGTGCGAATTTCCCTATCTCTTCGGTTCCGGCTTAAGCGGTTACGCCAAAAAACACCTCGAAGACGAAGGGGTAGATATGAAGCCCCTGTTTGAAGAAATCCTCGACCACGTACCACCCCCCGTCGGCGACCCCAACAAGCCGCTGCAACTGCAAGTAACCACCTTAGATTACTCAGAATACGTCGGTCGCATCGTCATCGGTCGCATCCACAACGGCACAATTAGAGTTGGTCAACAAGCAGTCTTGATCACAGAAAGCGGCGCGCTTGTCAAATCAAAAATTACCAAATTGATGGGCTTTGAAGGCCTGAAGCGGATAGATATCCCAGAATCTTCTGCTGGTAATCTTGTCGCCGTTGCCGGTTTTGCTGATGCGTATATTGGCGAGACAATTACCTGCCCCAACGACCCGCAAGCGCTGCCTTTAATCAAGGTAGACGAACCAACTTTGCAGATGACTTTCTCTGTGAACGATTCGCCGTTCTGCGGTCAAGAAGGAAGTTTGGTAACATCGCGACAAATTCGCGATCGGCTAATGCGAGAACTCCAAACCAACGTCGCCTTGCGCGTCGAAGAAACCGACTCTCCCGACAAATTCCTCGTATCCGGCCGCGGCGAACTCCACCTCGGAATCCTGATCGAAAATATGCGTCGCGAAGGATACGAATTCCAAGTATCCCAGCCCCAAGTAATCTTCCGCGAAGTCGGCGGTCGTCCCTGCGAACCTTTTGAATGTTTGGTGTTAGACGTACCCGAAGAAGCAGTCGGCGGCTGCATCGAACGCCTCGGTCAGCGGAAAGCAGAAATGCAAGATATGCACGTCAGCAGCACTGGTCGCACCCAAATCGAATTTTCAGTCCCCGCTCGCGGTTTGATTGGATTCCGAGGCGAGTTTATGCGCTTGACTCGCGGCGCTGGAATTATGAATCACAGCTTCCTCGACTATCGCCCCCTCGGTGGAGAAATTGTCGCCCGTCGCAACGGAGTATTGATTTCCTTTGAAGAAGGAGTTGCAACTACTTATTCACTGAAAAATGCTGAAGACCGCGGCGTATTTTTCATTACCCCCGGAACCAAGGTTTACAGAGGGATGATTATCGGAGAAAACAACCGAGATGATGACATGGAGCTGAATATTTGCAAGTCGAAGCAGTTGACAAACCACCGCGCATCTGGCGGTGAAGAATTGGCGCAATTGCAAGCACCAGTCGATATGAGTTTGGAGCGTGCTTTGGAGTACATCGGTCAGGATGAATTGGTGGAAGTAACACCACAATCAATTCGCTTGCGGAAGGTTTCTAAGAAGTTGGTCAAACGCTAAAACCAAGGTAGGGTGCACAATAATGTGCACCTTACGTTTTATCGGCAGTAACAACCTGCCATAACTTTAAAAATTATATATTAGGCAATTGTGCTTTGGTTATTTTACTTAATTATCTACCGAAGAAATTGATATTTATCAGTAGATGTTTCCCTCAAAGCCTTTAAAAACTATCCAAATAAGGTTATCGGAGAACCACAAGTATTCCGATTAGATAAAATTTTTTCAACATTAAGTCGATCGATAATTTTATCGCCGTTTTCCTTTTCCTTAAATCCAGAATATATCTGTTTTAGTCCACCTTTGGGATGACTAAGAGTTTTATTTTATTATTTATTTCTATATCATAGTAGGCCTTTTATGTCAATCGACACATCGGGCTTCTCACGGGCGATCGCAGGCTGAACAAAGTCACACAATATGTTTTAATTTATATTTGAGCAAAATCCAAACAAAGCCAGCCATGAGTCCTAAATCAATAGCCGTAATCAACTTCAAAGGCGGTGTCGGAAAGACTACCGTCACTTGGAGTCTGGGAAATATTATATCCCAAGGAACCGACTTAGAAGTCTTGATGTTAGACTTAGATCCGCAAATGTCGCTCACAGAGGCGATCGGACTTAACGAAAATACAGGTCATTTAGATGACAAATTTGGTAAGTGGTACGAAAAATCTCTCAAACATAGACTTACAATTTACGACGCTCTAGAAGTCTTTAAAAAAGCCGGACAGAATTTCAAATTTCCCGTTGGTTTCGACACCATTTATCAGATTGACGAACAGTTGCATTTTGTCCCTTCAGTTGAAGAATTGTATTGGTTGGATATTGATGGATTTGAGGGAAAAAGTGTTAAAGACTTCATCCGCCGATTCATCGGAAAAATCGCCAACTCTGCGAATCTCCCCAAATATGACTTGATGCTTTTTGACTGTTCGCCTTCATTCAGTCTCCTCACCTACAGCGTACTCTCTTGCTGCGACTTAATATTAATTCCCGTCAATCCAGATTATTTTGGTTCGAGGGGATTGAGTTTAGTTTTAAACTCGCTCCAGAAACGGATTGAGCCTTATCCGTTTCCCAAGATAGCAGTATTTATGAATAAAGCTAAAATCTATGGAGGATTGCTGACAAATGAAGTTCAGTTTTACATGAGAGAAGTAAAGAGACTTTGCGATGAGATATCAAAAGACAATAACATAGAAGTTAGATTCTTAGAATCGACGATTCGGGAAAGCGTCGGGTTAAAACGGGCGATTAATGAGGGAGAACTGCCGCGAGAATTAGTTAGAGAATTTGAAAAACTATGGCGCGAGTGTGAGGAGTATCTGAAATGAGTAAAAAAGAAAGTTTGGCTGCTTCCGAACAAGAAAGCGGGGGGTTAGTTGAGGAAATTGGCGAACTTAAGGAAATCTTGCGGGACGTTGCTCGAAAATTAACCCGGCTTGAGACTCAAGTCAAACGGGGAGTGATTTCTGCTGGCTCAAAAACTTCGGATATTCCCAGGGGTGCTGATGTTAATAAACCTGCTAATTTATCGGCTGCCAATGTTCTAGAAGTTTATGAAGAACTGCGTTTACAAGCTAAGAATGGTAAAGAAGAAGAGGTGAGGCAAAAATTGTTGGCAATGAATGCAACTGACTTGAACTTGATGTGTTGCGAGTTAGGGATGCCGCCCAGCAGCAAGAATCCGTCCCGCAAAAAAATGTTCGAGCTAATTATTGGCAGAATTAAACAGAGTTTGAGGCTGTCGCGACATATCGACAGACAAACACTGTGAACTACAGATAAACCGACCGATAAACAGACCAATAAACCAACAAAATGCGTTTGAATAAATTATTGCAACTTAGTTCGATCGCCCTAATCTCCCTAACACTCTCAATCACCTTGTTTTTGAGCCTGCAAAGCCCTCCGACCACAGCAGCCCAAAAAACAAGCAGACTGGCGTTTGTGGCTCTCCAGAGGCGCGGCAGCGAGGTTAGAAACAGTTTATTTGCAGTCAATGCTAACGGTTCCTCCCGCCGCGAACTTGCACCTAATATAGATGTTAGCGCTCCCCTAGTGTGGTCGCCCAACGGCCAGCGACTGGCTTTCGTTGGCGGATACAGCGACATCTATACAGTCAATGCTGACGGTTCTCGACTAACTAAACAGTTTGCTGAGGCTGGTTGCAAAGCACGTGATTTTGAAATAGCTTGGTTTTCCAACAGCCAGAAACTTGTTTTTGCCCGTTCTTGCGACGGTTCTACCTCTGATGCTCCCGGCACCCAATCCCTTTATACAAGCAACACTTCTGGCATTAAAGGAACTAAATTAGTTCTGGAGTTGGAACTAGGAGGAGAGCCGCCTAAAACGGAAATTTCATCAAAATTTTACCTTTCACCGGACGGCCAGCAGGTAGCATTTGTCAAAGATAGAAATATCTACAAAATGAATGCCGACGGTTCGGAAATGACCAAACTAACTAACAGTCCCGGCGAATATGTATCCGGCGGAAGTGAGCTTGTTTGGTCGCCCGATCACACAAAAATTGCTTTCCTGTTTGGCGCTTATCCGAAACAGCAAATTTACACAATTAATGCCGATGGAACCCAAATCAAAAATTTGATAAACAACCCGCAAAATGAGGTTTACAACGTCAAAATATTTTGGTCGCCAGACAGCAGCCGCATTGCTTACTATTACAATAAACCTGGCGATTCATCAGGCGAACAGCAAGATATTTACCTGCTCGACATTAACCGGGGGACAGCCAAGAATCTCACCCGAAAACCCAGAAACTACGACGAACTTTCGTGGTCGCCCGATGGCAAATTTATTGCTTTCGTCGCCGGAGATTTCAATAATCAAAAACTCTACACAATCAATGCTGACGGGAACCAGCTAAATCAACTAGCTACCCGGCTAAAACCGTCGGCAATTTCTGAATTAGCTTGGTCTTCTGACAGCCAGCAAATTGCTTTTATATATAATGAAACCGAAGGCGACAAAAGCCACTTGTATGTAATTAACCGAGACGGTTCGGCATTGACTAAATTGACAAATGACAAGGATTTGAATGCTGGCACTCCGGTTTGGCAACCGCAGTAAAGTTAAAAGCCAAAATATGCTGCTGGGGTGGGTTTTAGTACAGATAAACCTAGGAGGGCGGGCTATCGCATCGCCTTAGAGCGAAAGCGGGTTACTGAACAAGAAAGAATCCACCAAACTCAAAACTCAAAAATATTCTCAAATTGGGGAAGATGCAATAATTTTTTTCTCCTTTAATGGCTGCTGAACTTGCAATTCATTTGAATCAACTTCCTGGTGTTTTTCATCCTGCACCTGTTTATCAATTTTGGGCAACTTTAAAATCGCCCCAGCTAAAACCCAATAATACACGGACACTGGATCTACATCCAGCGGATAGTATTGAGTATTGATCGTAATAAATGCAACAAACACCCAAAAACTAGCTCCGTAACTCCGCAAACTTTTGTCCTTGACAGATCGGTAAGCTCTAAAAGTTAGAAAAGCTAAGTGTAAAAGCATTACCTGAAAACTAATCATTCCCGGATAACCGAGTTCGTATATCAACTTAGGTTGGAAAGTTTCAATTAGCTGCGTGGCACCAAATATTCGCGTTGAATTAGTGGCTCGTCCCACACCTTTACCAAGAGGTTTGTCAATGATAAAATTGTTGCTCTGCTCGAACTGATTAAAGAGAAACTGCTGGGGCGGTGCAGCATTCCAGCGACTAACAAAACTATCCCACCGTTGCTCGACAATTCCCGGGTTAATAGCTGCACCGACAAATAGCAGAATCGCCAGTCCTGCACCGACGGGAATAAATCGTTTTAAATTAACTAATTGACCGGTGAGAACTAGCAGGATTGCTGTAGCAAGGGGAACCATAATTAAAGCAGCTCTTTGACCCGAAATAACTGCATTGGCAAATACTAATGCCATGCCAAATAAACCGATAACTCGCCACCAGAATGAAGGGTCGCAAAAGGCAGAGGCAAAGGTTAAAAAAGCATTAGAAATTAAAAACCACGCCCACTGCCAAGGCGCGACAAAAGTTCCCGGCAAGCGGACCATCTTGACTTCTGGACTGAACACCAAAGAACCGCCGACAAAACATCTAGCTTCCAGCGTTGCTTTATATAATTCGGCTCCGGTCATTCCTCTGGTTCCTGCACACTTTCCACTTTGCAGCAACAGGTACTGAATCAAACCGAGAAGGCAGCAAACGATCGCCAAAACGATGTGCATTCGACTAAAAAATACCAAATCCTTCTTAGTGCGGAGCAGATAATAGGTACAAGCAATCAGCGGTATGTAACCTATCAATACTTTTAAGCCGAGAATTCCTTGCAGAATTGGTTTGTCGCCCTTCATAGGGTTGAGCTGCATCTCCCCGTTGACAAAAATTAAAGTCAGCATTGCCATCATCAACAGGATGCTAAAGGTAGAAAGCATTTGTTTGGGAATAAACAGGCGCAACTGTTTCTTTTTGCAGCTTTGAATTAGGGCGATGAGGGCTGGTATGTAGAAAGCATCTTTGGCTACTTGAAATGCAGCATTTCCGCCGCCAATTGCGTAGGTAATTGTACCGCTGAAAGGCAGGTAAATTAGAAAAGTCCATAAAGCTTGACGGGGGTATTTGTAGGAAAGCAGCAAGATGGCTGCGGCTGCGCCTCCTGCAATAGCAATCTTAGGGCCCGCTACGAACAACAGGGGGATGGTAAGAGCAACGCTGACTAAGCAGCTTATGGCGATCGCCTGCACCAATTCATTGCGCTTTTGTGAAGTTTTGCGTTTTTGTGCTGCTACTTCTTTTTTGCTGAGCGCTGTGGTTTTTTCGCTGTGCTTTTGTTTAGATTTTTTGGATTTGCGCTTGGTTTTCAACATAACTTCTAAAAGGCACTTATGTAGAAGGCTGAAGGCACTCTGATGTACAAGGCACTCTGATGTACAAGGTAGAAGGCAGAATGAAGAGAATCAAAAATATGTCTGCCGATATGGTTACTTATTCTTAAAGTCAAGATGAGAAAAAGTCTCGGTCGAGATTGTGGGTGTGACGCAGGCACAAATCACACTGGCGACCTTGTAGAATATAACTGCTGCATCTATAATGTACAAAAATGTACAAATCTCGAAAAAATAATTTTAATGTAGCGGTGAATATGAAATTAACAAAATTTGTATCGATCGGCATTGCCCTACTTTTAGGAACAAGCGGGAGCATATTATCTAGCAGCAGTAGAGCATTAGGGGCAGAAAAAGTGGTCCTCACCTTTGGCCCGATCAGACAAGCCATCAATATCAGCGACTTAGAAGACTTTGCTAAAAACGGCACGACGACGCCAACTCTCCAACAAATTATCCGGTTCTCCAAAATGGACGCGCAAATACTGCGGGGGTTCATGGGTTTAGAAATTGGTTTAAAGCCTGCTAATCTGGCCAGGGTAGTTTACAGCACCCCAGGAGAAAAAATCACTGACGACATCGGTCAAGCAATTCGGACTCAGCGCCGCACAGAAAGCGGGAAAGCTTTGCGGGCAGCGATGATCCTGGCATCCGGGGATGACGGTAAGGTATCGCTGCTAGAAATCCTGAAAAAGTATCCTCTCAACGAGGTTTACGTAGATGTTGCCAGCCTTCGCACCGCTGTTGGGAAAGTTCAGAGTATAGCCGGAACTCTGCGAAGCCTGCTTGAAGATGTGACGCGATCGACAACTCGCACAACTGAAACAAATCGCACCGAAAGTCCGATCGAACCTCGCCGCAGCGTGCAGCCAACAACTCCGCCTCCAGCGCCGCGCCGCGTCGCGCCCTTGCCAGCACCCGCACCGCAGCCTGTGACGCCAGTCAGAGGGCTTTGGTAAAAAAATCATAAATGTGTCCTAAAGGCGGGTTGAAGCGGCTCTTGTGGCATTCTGCAGACACTTTTGATATCAAATCCCTTAGCATCGGAATAGTAAATCCGAGTTCACTGTCAACAGTCAACATCATTCCGGTGTAACCGGAAATGATATGAGACCAAACCCGCCCCCGCCCTACCCATATCCCAACCCCCAAGAGGGTTAGGACTTGTGTGAAAACCCCCCAAAGCACTCAATTTTTCTTTAGCAATTTTTTGAGCAACTTAGGAATCTCTGAAGGTCGAGCCGCCACAGGTATGTCCGCCTCTTCAAAGGCAGCCATTTTGTTTGGGGCCGTAACTCCAAAGGCTTTCTGGGCAGCAGCCCTAGAACTGATCAGGATGCCGGCGTGGCCCAAAGACGGCCCCTTGGGAGCGTAGCGGCCGGCTAGATAAGCAACCACGGGTTTGTCGATCGCCGAAGCGATGTAAGAAGCAGCAGCTTGTTCACTCCACCCGCCAACTTCCCCTACCAAAACCATCGCTTCCGTACTGTCGTCTTCGTCCAAAAGTTGCAGCCACTGCATAAAAGAAGAACCGACAATTGCGTCGCAGCCAATACAAACCGCCATCGACTGTCCCAACCCAGCCTCCGTCAGTTCTAGGGCAACTTCGTAAGTCAAAGTGCTGCTGCGGCTGATCACTCCCACCTGGCCGGGAGTGTAAAATTCCTTGGGGTGAGTTCCCAGCAGGAGTTTGTTGGGCACAATAATCCCCGGACTGTTGGGCCCGATTACCAAAGTTTCGGTGGCTTCTGCTTTTCTGACTAAGTGCACCATATCCAGAGGAGGCACTCCCCCAGTAACGATCACGATTTGCCGAATTCCTCCGGCGATCGCTTCTAAAGCAGCATCCAGCACCGAGTAAGCGTCTACCAAAATTACCGCAGTGTCAACGTGACCCACTGCAGCCACTGCTTGTTCTACCAAATCAAAAATCGGAATTCCCTCCACTTCCAGCCCCCCCCGACCGGGACTAACACCGGCGACTACATTCGTGCCGTATGCTTTCATCATCAGGGCGGCGCGGGTGGACGCGGGAGATTCTGTAATGCCCTGTACTAGGACTTTGCTTTCAGGAGTTAAATTCATTTTTTCCCACTTGACACTCGATCTTTAAAAAGCAGAAGGCCTTCGTCTGTCCATAACTCTCGTCTTTTGCCGATCGACTGTCGCTACTTGGCGGAGGATACAGAAGCGGCCGCGGCCTCATCCAAAGTGCTAGCTAGCTGCACCGGCAACTGTCCCAAACGCTTTTTAACAGCATCAGCATCGATCTCTACCAGCCGCAGCACAACTTGGATGTGGCGGTTAGCGCGAGCTTTCCGTTCCAAATAGCCGGCTACTGCGGCGATTATTTCCTCCGTCTTGGAGGCGCTGCCCAAAATGTTTACAAGTATCACCTTAACGCTTTTATCCTGAGCGACTAACTCCAGACCCAACTCCACGCGATCGCGTAGGGCATTTGCTGCATCGTAGCGGTCTAGGGAACCAATATTCACAAAATTAGCGGGTTTTCCTCCTTGGTGGGTTACAGCATCTAAAGTTGCCATTGTCAGGCCCACTCCGTTGCACAAAATCGCGATATTCCCGTCTAGTTCGATTAATTGCAGGGATTCGGAATTCGAGATTGGGGATTTAGATTTGGGGTCAAACTCCGGCGACTGCTGAACCTTCGAGTGGGAATGGGAGCGATCGCCCCCAGCATGGGGACTTCTTCTTTCCCGTGCCAACCCGCTGCTTTGCTTCTTCTCCGAGAGTGCTGCCAAATCTGGATGTCGTCCCAAGGCATCGTCGTTGGCGGTGACTTTACCGTCTAAAGCCATTACCTCTCCCCTTGGACTGATGCCGAGAGGATTGATTTCTACTAAATCTAAATCTTTTTCGACAAACAGCCGGTACATTTTTTCGACAATGGTGCTCACCGATTGAATCAAGTCTCCCTGCAATCCCATTTTCAGCGCCAGACGCCTCGCGTAGAATGGGGAAAATTCTTGATCTACGGCCACTTGCTGCATTTGCTCGATCGACCCTTCGACATCCATACCTCCTTGTCTCGAACCCAGAAGCACCGGGCGGCGGGCTACGGGGTCTAGGAGTACCGCTAAGTACAATTCTTGGTCTGCGTTGTACTTTGCTTCTGCCAGCAGGACTTGGGGATATTCACTCTCGATCGGCAAATTAAAAATTGTTTGAGCGGCTGCTACTGCATCGATAGTATTTTCCACAAACTTGATACCGCCCGCCCTGCCCCGTCCCCCAGCCCGCACTTGCGATTTTAGTACAACGGGGTAAGGGATTTTCAGTCCTTTGAGGTCGGCGGGATTGTCAATGCGCTGCGACGGCAAAATCGGAATTGCCATCTGGCGAAATAATGATTTAGCTTGGTACTCTAACAAATCCATTTATCAATTACGGGTGACGGGTAGTTGGCAACAAGCAATTCGTCCTAATTGGCAATTCATAATTAATAGATAGTAATTGGTTTTTTGTCAAGTTAAAAGTTAAAAATTCTCGCTTTTATCTTTTAATTTTCGACTTTTGTATGCCCGATTACTTATTCGCTATTACCGCTCGCCGATTACCTATTACCAAAGAGTTTTTTTCTCGGAATTGCCAAATTTTACTGGTGGCTCTGGCGGGGAGATATTTGGCGAGCGTTGGTGTTTTTTTGCCTCGGAAAATCTTCGGATTTTCGGCGATACTGTGCCGAGATATTTCTGTGAATTGTTTACTTGATGCTATTAACAGCGCCTTGATGGACGGTTTTGACCCATTTGAGCCGCTTGGGTCGTACCGCAATCCGAGCCGTCACAGTCCCTACCAGCAGCCAGTGGAACATATACACAGTACCCCGCAGCGTTTGCAGCAAGGTGACAAAAACTCTTTTAACGTCAAATTTGGTCTCTTTGCGAGTGCGGCGCAAACCGACAAACATTCCCACCACCGACAATGTAAGGGTCATAAAAGTTATGGGACTGGCGATCGGCATCCGGCGCAGCGCAATTGACATCACAAAGTCGGGTAGGGCTACTGTGGGTAAGAAATATTGAGATACCCAAAATCCAAATAAATCCCAAGTTTTCCCAGTTCCCATGCGGTTCCGCAAAATTAGCCGCCAGTAGTCAAGATAACGCTGATAGCCGCCTTCTGCCCAGCGATTGCGCTGGTGCCACAGAGCGCGAGCGTTAGTGACTCCTTCTTCTGACACGGCTGGGAAAGCGAGAAATTCAATGTCCCATCGGTCTAGGTGCAGCCTCACCGTCAAATCCAGGTCGTCGGTAATCGTCTCCTCGTTCCAGCCTCCGCAGCTTTCCAAGGCGGTGCGACGCATGAATTGGCCGTTACCGCGCAATTCTCCAATGCCGCCGATCGCAATCCGCTGCTGCTGGAAAAAACTGTCGAGAGCCATTTCTGCTTCTTGGCCGCGAGTCCACAAATTTACCGAAGCATTGGCGATGGCTTTTCTGACTTGCACAGCCCCTACCTGTTGTTTCTCGAACACTGGCAGCACCCGGCGCAGCAAATCCGGTGTTACCGTCGCGTCGGCGTCAAATATGCCGACAAATTCCCCGCGAGTCAGCGGTAACACTTGATTCAGGGCTCCCGACTTGCCGCCGCTGGCATTTGCTCCTCTGCGAAATATTTTGAGCTGAGGGTACTTTTTGGTTAGCTGTTCCAATACTAGCGGCGTGTCGTCGCTGCTGTGATCGTCGATCGCCCAAACTTCGTAGCGGTCGATCGGATAGTCTACATTGCAGATGGATTCTACGAATCGGGCAATCACCGCCTCCTCATTTTTCGCGGCCACCAGCAGCGACACATAAGGCCAATCCTCTCGACTTTCATCGGCAAGAGGCGGCAGTGCGGGCTTGGGCGAAGCAAACAAAACTCGAAATGCGTGCATCCACAGCAGTCCCGTCAATCCCCACACTACCCACGCACCCCAAGAAATCAAGTGCAGGGCGATCGTGCCGGCCCAAATCGCAGTCAGCACTGCGGCAGCTTTTCCGCGGCGTCCCCGGTACAGATTTTGAGGAAAAGAGGGAGTTCCCGGCACAGACACCGCAACCGGGAGCTCTGCTTTTGTTTCCGCGTCAAACACGCTGTCGCCAATGTCTGGTATAGCAAATACTTTGCTGAGCTTCGAGTGCGAGGTCAAACTCTTGAGCTCTTCTTGAGCTAAATCAGAGATGTCCAAGTTAAGCTCGCTGCGAGCGTCGTTTTCTGGCCAAGAACTCTCCTGCATAGGTTACTTGATTCAACCACCAATAGTTTTTGATTTTAGATATAAGCATCTACTGTATCAGTTTCTGGGCTTTTGTCGAAAGCGGACGGGAGGACAACCAGCGGGTTCGGTGCTTGTACGGCCCTGGTAAAGGGGCACTGCATAGAGTATTTGGGTTGACTTTTGCTTGCGATCGACCAGGAATATCTGCTAGTTTTTTCTGGGGATCTAAACTATCTGTTAGTAATAATTGTCTGAGGTGGAAATATGTCTATTCCTCAACTCAAGCCAGCCGATGACAAAGAAGTGAAAGTCTACGCGCCTTTCTGTCAAGAGCCCAGGCGCAAGTTTTTACCGCACGCTATTGGCCTCTACAAGCTCAAAAGCTTGGAGGGGGCAAGAAAAATTGACGGCGGGGAGAGCGTGCCCTTTGTCGCTAGTTGGAATATCTCGTCGCTGCCGATCGACTTAACCCGCTGTCGGGTGTTATTTGACGGCAATGCTGAACTCAGCTACGAAGTGACTATGCAAAGCTCTGAGTTTGTTAGTTGCTTAATTGAGGTACTTCTGACATTTCAGCGAACTCGTACCGTCGATTTTTCTAAAACGTTTTACCGCAAGCTGATGCGAATGGATGAATAACTTTCACCGCAGCCGCACTCCCGAAAGTCCGCCATTGACAATCAAGCAATTTAATCCGGGGCCCCCGGATTGATTCGGGGATCGATAAAAAAGCTCCTCGCTCCCGATCGCAAACCCCCGGATTTATCAGTGGGGTAGCTTTCTTCAATCTAAAATCTAAAATCTAAAATCTAAAATCGATTGACGGGCGCTATAACTGGCGCATCAATAGTGTAAAGCCACGACGGCAACATTACATGATTGGTGCGCCAGCCCTATTTGAGAAGTGGAAAAAGTAAGTGAGTTCTTGGATCATTCTCAATAATCCCTTTGGGGATCAGCACTTATCCCCGCCGCTTGCAGTAAAGCTACAGCAGTTTTCAGTTGAGCGTGATACAGATTTCGCCTAGGGACTCAGGCTTTACCTCAGTCCCTACCTGTATTTCATCGAATTGAAAACTGCTGTATTTGTTGTGGGACAAGCGCAAAAACCTATTTCGGATATTGGTGCAAGATGTGAGGCAAGACACATTTCCCGCACCAAACTCCGAACTTTTTCCATGTATTAATTTTTGTAAAAAAACTCAGCAATATTACTGACATATGTGAGGATGAGAACCAAATTAGGATGAGTTAATTTCTACGAAAATAGATTAAATAATCCCACGTGTCATCAGCAAGAGTTTTAAGTAATCTTGCGATCGAATGGATTTAATATAAGTCCTGATTTTTTTGTTATGGGTTCTCTGAGACAATTTCTCAAACGCCATTAGGGCGATCGTACTCTCCTGCTTGAATTTTGCAAGTAAGCCGCTGAAAGCCGAATTAAGTTATAGCAATTCCTTCTAGCAACTATTTAGCAAACACTTAAGTAGAAAAACGCCAAATATCAGTTATTGTAATTACTCCTAGATAATTTTGAGTAAGTGCATAACAGAGAGAACGCTACATATAAGATATGGTAGCTACAAATGCAAACCTAGCAATTTTTCCAAGAGGTATATTATGGCTCCGCTCACCCACGAACTCTATATAGATTCTTTAATTAGCGATCGCCCGATCGCATTTACCATTGAAAACGCACCAACTCTCGTAGCAGGTAGTGCAAAACCTGCGGATTCTCAGCAGGCGGACTCTTTGGGTACAGAAATTTCAGAGATTGTTTTTATAGACACAGCCGTTGCAGATTACCAAAGCTTAGTTGCCGGAGTCAAACCCGGAATCGCAACAGTTATCCTCGACTCGAAGCAAGACGGTATTGCCCAGATTAGCGAGTATCTGGCCGGTTGTCAGGAGGTAGCTGCACTGCACGTCATCTGCCACGGCAGTCCGGGCAGCTTGCTATTAGGCACAGCTCAATTAAGTTTAGATACACTCAATGCTTACGCCAGCCAACTGCAAAAATGGGCAGAATCGCTGAGTGCAAAAGCAGAGATTTTGCTTTACGGCTGCAAAGTAGCAGCGGGGGAGCGAGGTCAAGCATTAGTGCAGCAACTCAGATGGCTTACAGGAGCAAAAATCGCAGCTTCTACAACCCTGACTGGCAGTGCAGCTTTAGGAGGAGATTGGCAGCTTCAGGCAACCACAGGGGAAATTGAAATACCTTTAGCCATTCAAGCTGAAACACTGAAAAATTATGCTTTTACCTTAGTGAACTTGAATACAGCATCAGGAGATGGAGGCCTTACAATCGGAGTAGATGCCTTTGGGTCTTTTGGCTCCTCTGTTGGTGGCGCAGGAGGTGCTTTACGTGCGGATTATGACCCCCTCGGTCCCTTATTACCGAACAGCACAACTTTTCAGTCTGGGGTAGCCATGAGGGTGGGCGGTACAGGAGGATATACTTTTCTGACTACCGGCTCCATCGGCAATACAGGCGGACTCAATCCAGTCTTTAACCCAAATTCAACCGCAACCACTGCTACAAGCACCTTCAATTTTGGTGGTCTTAATTTTGTACTGACTCAGACGGTTACAGACCTAGTAGTAAATGGGGAAAGGAAAGGGAGTCTTTTAACTCAAACCTACAGGATTACAAACCCTGGAACTACAAGACTAGACTTTGAGTTAATGCGTTATGTTGACGGCGACTTGCAATTTGATAGTGATATTAGAGACACGGGCGGTCGTCGTGTTTCAGGCACTGAGGAAATTCTCTTTGAAACGGACAGCGGAGACGATCCTGCACTACCAACGACCTTTGTGGGGATTACCGGTATAGGGGGGTCAACTGCCTTACCGGGTCGTTACGAAATCGACCAATACTCCCTCTTGCGGGACAAAATTACCGTCGGCGGTGCGCTAGACGACTCAGTATACGGCGACGACCTGGATGCAGATCAATTTGTCGACCCTCTCCCAGTTGGCACAGGCCCCTACGACCTGACCCTTGCCCTGCGAAATAGATTTTCGCTTGAAGGTAATCAGTCTACTAGCTACGCCACCACCACCATATTTGGGACGCTACCGCCAAATGAATTAAATCTCCCCGTCCTCAGCATTTCCCCACTGGGCAGTCCGGCTGAAGCTGGTTCGATTCCAGGCACCTTTAGAATCACCCGCGCCTCCAACAGCAACGGACAGCTCTCTGTTAATTTCAATGTAGCGGGGTCTGCCACCTTCACCACTGACTATACTGCAACGGGTACTAATACCAACTTCACCCCAACTAGCGGCACAGTGATTATTCCCGATGGGCAGACAAGCGTCGATCTGACAATTACTCCCATTGATGATAATATTTTTGACCCCAATGAAAATGTCACATTCACCCTCGCTCCGAGCACCAACTACCTTCTCGGCTCCCCAGATACAGCCAGCCTGACGATCGCCGATAATGATACCAGAGGCATTGTTGTCACCTCAGCGCCTACAAACCCCGGTCTGGCAGAAGGCGGCAGCCCCAACACTTACACAGTAGCGCTCAGTAGCCAGCCCACCGAACTGGTAATCTTCACTCTTAAACCCGACACCCAGACAGACTTGGGGACGGGCGCTGGAAACCCCGTCAGCTTCAACTTTACTCCGAGCAACTGGAACCTACCTCAAACTATAACTGTCCGAGCAGCTAACGATGCCTTAGCCGAAGGGCCTCACAGCAGCACGATTACCGGCAGTGTCACCAGTGCAGACGCTAACTACGACGGCGCTGTGCCCGTGACGCTGGACGGCACTGCTGTTGCCAATCTGACTTTGCCAATTACCGACAACGACACGCCGAGCGTAAAAATTACCGAGACTGGCGGCACCACCAAAATCGGCGAAGGTGGGGCTACGGATAGCTATACGGCGGTATTGACCAGCCAGCCAGCAGCCGATGTTACTGTCACCACCTCGCCAGACGCCCAAAGCGACGTGGGGGCTGGAGGCGGAAACCCGATCGTTCTCAACTTTACTCCCGACAACTGGAACGTGCCTCAACTGGTGAATGTGCAAGCCGTGGAGGATGGTGTAGCTCAAGGCACGCACTCCAGTACGATCGCACACCAAGTCACCAGTACAGACGCGAAATACGACCTGATTGCTACTGCCTCGGTGACGGCCCAAATTACCGACAACGATACCGCCGGAGTCACAATTACTCCTGCGAGCACGACTGCTACCGAAGGCGACGCCACAGGCAGTTACAAGGTAGCGCTAACTAGCAAACCGACTGCGCCTGTTAATGTCAACTTTAATACGGGCATTCAAATCGATTCGATTTCCACATTTACTTTCACCTCAGATAACTGGAACCTACCGCAGATAGTCACGGTGAAAGCTACCGACGACAGTTTAGTCGAAGGGCTGCACACAGGTACGATCGACCACAGCATTGCCGCCGACAGTGCGGCGGAATATCTGCCTGTGACGATCGCGCCGGTAACAGTCAGCATCACCGATAACGATGTCGCTACTCCCAATACGCCCAGCATCACAATTACTCCTGCGAGCACGACTGCTGCCGAAGGCGGCGTGACAGGCAGTTACGAAGTCTCCCTCAATACTCAACCGACAGCTAACGTTACCGTCAATGTCGCTGCGGGCAGTCAAATAAATGCGATCGCTCCGCTCGTTTTCACTCCGGCTAACTGGAATGTCCCGCAAACAGTAACGGTGACAGCAACCGACGACACTGTTGTAGAAGGATCGCACAGTGGCACGATCAATCACAGCGTCGCCTCCGGCAGCGCGGCCGAATACTTGCCAGTGGCGATCGCACCAGTTAGCGTCACCATCGCCGACAACGACACAGCTACTACTGCTGCTGCTGGCGTGACTGTTACCCAAACAGGCGGCAGCACCATAGTCGCCGAAGGCGGCGCAACCGACACCTATCAAGTAGCCCTCAACAGCCAGCCTTCAAGTGACGTTAAAGTTAGCTTCGCGACAGGCAATCAAATAGAAGCGATCGCCTCCTTCACCTTCACTGTGGCTAACTGGAACCTGCCTCAAACCGCTACTGTCAAAGCAACCGACGACTCCGCCGTAGAAGGAACGCACCTGAGCACGATCGCAGCAAGCGCTAGCAGCACGGATCTGGCTTACAACAATATCGGCATTTCTCCAGTCGATGTGTTGATTATCGACAACGACTCCCCCGGCATTGCCGTCACTCCTAACAGCACCAATGCAGCAGAAGGCGGTGTAGCAGGCAGCTACAGCATAGTCCTTACCAAAGCGCCGACAGCTAACGTTACGGTCAATTTCGCTGCGGGCAGTCAAATAGATGCGATCGCTCCGCTCGTTTTCACTCCGGTTAATTGGGATGCACCGCAAACAGTCACCGTCAAAGCAACCGACGACACTGTTGTAGAAGGAGCGCACAGCGGCACGATCAATCACAGCGTCGCCTCCGGCAGCGCGGCCGAATACTTGCCAGTGGCGATCGCACCAGTTACTGTCACCATCGCAGACAACGACATCTCTTCCCCGACACCAGCACCAGTCATCAACTTTTCGCCCACAATTATCGTGCCGCCGACGCCGACACCAGCACCAACTCCAGCACCAGTCATCAACTTTTCGCCCACAATTATCGTGCCGCCGACGCCGACACCAGCGCCGACACCAGCACCGGTCATCAACTTTTCGCCCACAATTATCGTGCCGCCGACGCCGACACCAGCACCAACTCCAGCACCAACTCCAGCCCCAACCCCAATCCCCGAACCAACTCCCGTCCCCACCCTGCCGCCAACTGAAGATCCAGATTGCATTTGCGCGCAAATTACCTTACCGGAGATCAGTCCTCTTCACGGTTTCAATCTTGTTCAAAACAACCTGGCTGGTACGGATACAAACGAGATCCTCACTGGCACCAGTGACAGTGACGGCATCAACGGTTTGGGCGGAGACGATGTTCTTGTCGGTTTGGCAGGCAACGACAACCTATTTGGCGGATTGATCAGCAACATTCCTGTTGGACCACAGGTCGATCGCGACTTGCTGTTGGGCGGGCCCGGCGACGACTACCTTAATGGTCAAGCAGGCTACGACACTATTTTCGGCGGTAAGGGCAACGACGCTGGTTTCGGTGGCAAAGATAACGACCTGATTTGGGGCGGACGGGGTTCTGACACTGTTGTGGGCGAGGAGGGAAACGACAGCCTCTACGGTGGCACCAACAGCGAATCTGACCGCGATAGCGCCGGGAACGACTTGTTATTGGGTGCCAAGGGCAACGACAGCCTTTGCGGTCAGGATGCCTCTGATACCATTTCTGGCGGTGACGGCAACGATACTGCGCGCGGTGGCAAGGGCAACGATGTAGTTTTAGGCGACTCGGGCAGCGACTTGCTGTTCGGCGACCAAGGCAATGACTCTATCTGTGGCGGCGAGGGCGATGACACGGTGTTTGGGGATATTGGCAGCCCCCTGCCTGTCGGCATTGCTGGCGGTCAAGACCAAGTGTGTGGCGGTGCTGGTAATGACCTGCTGTTCGGCAATGAAGGCAGCGATACTATCAACGGCGATGCTGGCGACGATACGATTTTGGGAGGCAAAGACAGTGACAGCTTGGTCGGCGGTGCTGGCGACGACGTGCTGATTGGCGATGAGGGCAGCGATACTTTGCTCGGCGGCAGCGGACGCGACTTATTTGTCTTGACACCCGCACAAGGAAGTGATGTAATATCCGACTTCAGGAAAGGGGAAGATTTGCTGAGTTTAGCGGGCGGTTTGACTTTCACTCAACTGAGTATTAGCCAAGGCACAGACGGGCAAGAGGCCAGTCCCACAACTTTCATAAGAATTTCTAACTCTGGGGAACTCTTAGCAGTTTTGAATGGGGTGCAAGCGAGTGCGATCGCGCCGTCCGATTTCGTTCAAATTTTGCGACTCGGTAGCTGAGAGGAAAGCACTGTAGATCCGCCCAAGGCAAATCAATCTACAGCCCTTGAATTGCGATCGGGCTGGCATCGCAATCAGCCTTTGGGCTGCCGAAATGCCAGCCCACGTCGCCTGAAAATTTATGTGTTTATATCAATTCCGGTTGCACCGGAATTATTGTTGACTGTTGACTGTTAAATCGGGATGGAAAAACTCAATGATAGTTGAGTATTGAGTGTTGATTCGATTTTACAATTCCGATGCTAGCGGAGTTGATATTAGAAGCTATAATCCCGATTCTAAGGATCTTATTGCTCGCATTGCCACGGCTTAGTTTGAACGCGGGTGATCGCACTAATAATTAATAACTAATAATACATATCCATTTTGAATGGTATGCAAAAATGATTAGGACACAGACCATGCTTTTTCCCTACGGAATACCTGTATTTTATCCATAGAAAGATGCCGTTAATTCTACTGACAAGCCTTTGATCGGCAAAAAAATTCCACTCAATATTTATACAGTGTTGTTTTTATTTTAAACTGCTCGGTAGCAAGGTCTAAATTAAGCAATAAAATTTTAGGGAAATTGTCACCCCAAAAACGGTTATTAAGGCACTCACGCTTTATGAGTAATTGTCAAAAGCTGCGGATAAAAAATATAATAAAACCCCTGTTTTCACAAAAAATGTGAAAAAAAATGCGAAGAAAAGGGTTGCCTACAGGTGAATAAAAGTTTCCATCAAAAAATCGATCGGCGCAAAAGCGACAAAATCGAGTAGAATATAGTATTGCTAAATTGAGGATCAGTTCAGAAATACTGTTGAAAAACTAAATTTATTGAAATAGACAGGTGCAAATTGAGGATTGAAGGCGTACCCAAATTGACTAAATATTTGCTGATCGGTTCCACAAAAGCTTACAGTGGCAAGTCTGCCATCGCCCTGGGGATGGCACTCGGACTCCGGGCAAAAGGACTGGCCGTCGCCTACGGCAAACCTCTGGGAACCTGTTTCAGCTCGCCAGGAGCTGGGATCGAGGACGAAGACGTGCGGTTCGCGGTAGAAACGCTGAAGCTCTCAGAAAGTCAGATGCCGTCAACACTGCTGTATTTGGATGAAGAGACGATTCACAAGCGTTTGCGGGGAGAAGACAAGACAGATTACCGCCAGTCTTTAGCGCAATATTTGCAAGCTCCCAGCGGAGACTTGGCGCTGTTAGAAGGCCCAGCTAATTTGGAGGAGGGCAGTCTGTTTGATTTGTCTTTGGCTCAAATCGCTGAGACAGTTGATGCCTCTGTGCTGTTGATAGCCCGCCCGATCGATCTGTATGTAGACGATTTGCTGTCGGCTAAACAGCGTTTGGGTTCGCGGTTGCTGGGCGTGGTACTCAATGACGTTCCCTCGGACAAACTCGAATCCGTAACGGCGACTGTGCGGCCTTTTCTGGAGGCTGCGGGTATTCCAGTTTTGGGAATGCTGCCGAGAAGTGCTTTGCTGCGAAGTGTCAGCGTCAAAGAATTGGTGCACCAATTGAAAGCTGATGTGCTGTGCCGTCGAGACCGTTTGGACTTGATGGTGGAAACCTTGACAATTGGCGCGATGAATGTTAGTTCTGCTCTGAAGTATTTCCGCAAAGCGAGAAATATGGCGGTGGTGACGGGGGGCGATCGCACGGACATTCAGCTAGCGGCTCTGGAGAGCTCGACTCAGTGCTTAATTTTGACAGGCCACTTGCCTCCTTCTCCGCTGGTGATCGGCAGGGCAGAAGAAATGGAAATTCCGGTTTTGTCTGTTGATTTGGATACCTTAACCACGGTGGAAATTATCGACAGCACCTTTGGCAGCGTGCGCCTGCACGAACCGATCAAGGTGGAATGCGTTACTCAGCTAATGGCAGAACATTTTGACCTTGATGGCATGATGGCATCCTTGGGCCTGAGCGATCGAGTCCATTAAGAAGAGAGCCGGAGCTGAAGGAAGAAGGTATTCGGCAGAGAGAACTTTTTGTTTAAATAAATAAAAAGCTAAAATTCTTAAATTCTCAATTTTTCTTGAATTCTACCTTGAGCTCTGGCTTCCTCAACTCTCCCGCTCCTCTAGTCTGATCCGGTAAATCAGCAATTCTTAACTTCTTTTTGGCGGCAATGGCTAGTGAGTCTGCTAAAATCCACAACGTAGTTTTATTTAATTTAATAAATTCTTTGAGTCAATCAATT
The DNA here is from genome assembly GCF_036701555.1 of Microcoleus sp. Pol10D4. Classification (NCBI taxonomy): domain Bacteria; kingdom Bacillati; phylum Cyanobacteriota; class Cyanophyceae; order Oscillatoriales; family Microcoleaceae; genus Microcoleus; species Microcoleus sp. Pol10D4. The sequence goes on along the minus strand of NZ_JAUBRA010000017.1, from coordinate 2,710 downwards.
GAGCTACCCAGAGTAGATGATTTTTTACAAGAACTTGCGGCGATCCAGCAAACCAGCTCCAAGCGGATTGCTCTTTTGGGTTCTCGCCACGTTCCTATTACCCACCAGCAGCTAATTGAGATGCTGAGCTACGCCATAGTTCTGGGAGGCAATCAGCTCATCACATCTGGCGCTACAGGCACCAATTCAGCCGCAATTCGGGGGGCAATGCGAGCAGATCCTAATCTGCTGACGGTGATTTTGCCACAAAGCATGAGTCGCCAGCCTCGGGAGTCTCGCGAGCAACTCGAACAAGTGATACATTTGGTAGAAAATCCCAAAAATGATAGCTTGTCTCTCCCGGAAGCAAGCGCCATGTGCAATCAGGAGATTATTTCTCGCTGCCAGCAACTGATCTGTTTTGCTTTTCACGAAAGCCACACTTTGCTGAAAACTTGCCAGGATGCGGAGGAACAGCGCAAGGTGGTTACTCTGTTCTATTTTGATTGAACTGCGAGGCGGATGATGGTGTTGGGATTGCCTGTGTCGGTTATTCTGTTGGATTGTATTGCGGCTGCTGCTGCGCTGGTTTACGCACCGTTTTTGGTGGTTGCGTTCGCCCGCTTGCAGCTAGGCTATGACCAAGCAGCCCCCCGCGCTATGTTTGATAAGTTGCCTGCTTACGCTCAGCGGGCAACTTGGGCTCACCAAAATTCGTTTGAGACGTTTATGCTGTTTTCAGCGGCGGCTTTGATGGCTTTTGTGACGGGGGTAGATTCGGAATCGGCGGGTTGGGCTGCGATCGCTTTTACGATCGCCCGGTTGTTGTTTTCGGTTTTCTATATTCTGAATGTGCCGCTGGGGCGATCGCTCATGTTTGCGATTAGTTCTTCTTGCACTGTTTCTTTATTCTATTTCAGTTTAATGGCTGTTAACGGCTAATTTTCAGTAGTCATTGGTTATTGGTTATTGGTTATTGGTTATTGGTTATTGGTTAGTTGTTAATGCCCAATGCCCTGCGCGTGCCAATGCCCAATGCCCAATGCCCAATGCCCAATGCCCCATTACCAATTACTAATTTATGGCTGCTAGTTATTCCTTTGATATTGTCAGCGAGTTCGATCGGCAAGAATTAGTTAACGCTGTTGACCAAACTGTGCGGGAAATTCAAAGCCGTTACGACTTGAAAGATACCAAAACTACTGTGGAATTGGGTGCAGAATCAATTACTGTCAATACGGACAGCGAATTTACTCTCGACGCAATTCACACTGTTTTGCAAACTAAAGCCGCCAAGCGGAATTTATCTTTGAAAATTTTTGATTACGGTAAAGCTGAACCTGCTAGCGGCAGTCGGGTGCGTCAAGAAATTAAACTTAAAAAAGGAATTAGTCAGGAAATCGCGAAACAAATTACTAAATTGATTCGCGATGAATTTAAGAAGATTCAAGGTTCGATTCAAGGAGATGCAGTGCGGGTGTCTGCTAAGGATAAGGATGATTTGCAGTTGGTGATTCAACGCTTGAAGCAAGAAGATTATCCCGTGGCTTTACAGTTTACCAATTACAGGTAAATTTTTGAAAGCTAAGTATTGGATTGTCGGTTGTGCGATCGCATCTTTGGGTGCGATAGAACTTGCCTTTCGCTTGATCGGATTCGGAAATCCTGCCTTGCTGCAAGCTGATGCGAAGGCTGGCTATATATTTGCCCCAAATCAACTTGTATATCGCTTTGGCAATAGACTTGAGTACAATCAATTTTCTCAGCGTTCTGAACAAATCGATTCAGCAAAGCTTGAAGGTACTCTCAGAATTTTGATGATAGGAGATTCGGTTCTCAACGGTAATAATACCACCGATCAGCAAGAAACTATTCCAGAATTGTTTGAAGCGCGTTTGTTGGGCATAAAAAAGCAAGTTGAGGTGCTGAATGCTTCGGCAGGTTCTTGGGGAATTGGCAATCAATTGGGATATATTCGCAAGTTTGGCACTTTTGAAAGCGATGCTGTGATTTTGCAAATTGGTACTCACGATTTGCTACAACCTCCAAGCAGCAGCGGGGGGGTGGGAAATGACCCGCTGATGCCGGATCGCAAACCGTTATTAGCAATTCAAGAAGTGTTTCAAAGACACGTTATGCCCGAATTGTCAAGGGCTTTTGTATCGAATTCTCCTGCGGCGAGAGTGCCGGTGTCGGAATCACAACGGTTTATGGACAATATGCAGCGATTTGAGCAAATAGTTGCTTTGGTGCGAGCTAAGAATATTCCCTTGTTTGTGTTGTATACTTGCGATCGAGCGGATTTACTGCCCGTACCGAATCAGCCGAAGTTTAAATCCGAGTTTGTCGATCGGCTAAAAGCTTTAAAAATTCCAATCATAGACACTCATGCAGCCTGGTCAAAATTGCCGAAAACGAGGGTAGAAAGTTATTTTCGGGATGGCGTACACCCCACAGCCCCAGCTTATGAATCAATAGCAGATTTAGTGTTTCAACAGTTGTGTACTGAGAAAAAATTAGCTGCTTGCTCATTAACTAATACCAACTCTGAAAGATAGTGCCACACATATATTTTACGCGATCGTCTGTAAGGAAAGGTATTGCCTTTTCCCGAGCAGACTCGGCGAATTTCAATAATTGGTAGAAAATTTAATGTATCGGCTCAATAAGTAGGGGTAGCAGTTAATCTAGTTGCCAAGACAAGCCCAAGGGATAAAGAGAAGATTTTTCG
>NZ_JAUBRA010000147.1:0-4014 GCF_036701555.1 Microcoleus sp. Pol10D4 | reverse complement strand
TTTTTTTCTAATTAACTACTTTTAGCGATTTTATCATGATCTGACGTCTGTCTCACATTTATTTGAAATGACTATATATCCCGACACTAATCAAAAGTTGACCCTCAACTATTGGCTGAGAATCTGTCGCTATTGGTATAATCGACAGTTAGGTGATCGATTTGATTGGTGGGAAATGAACCGCACTGCTATAAACGCTTGTCCATTGATTGCTAGCATCTCTGCGCCTCGTCAAAAACCCAATTACTACTCCCAAAAACAACAATTGCCCGTCATCAAGAAAGACCTGGTAAAAGTCTTTTACAGTGGTGAACTATTGGATTTTAAGCAGGTAGATTCCACTATCCTGCAAGACGTTTCTAAGCGAGTAGACAAAGCTTTTGAACGGTTTATGGTAGGAGATAGTAAAGGCGGTCGGTCTGGTAAACCCCGATTCAAGACTGAAGCGGATTACCGAACGATGACTTTTTCTACGGCTAACAGCGATTGGATTAAGCTGGTTCGCAAGAATTGGTTTTATATCCGATTGCCGAAGTTGGGCATCATGAAAGTTCGGATGCACCGCCCAATCCCCGATGGGTTTATCGTTAAGCAAATTAGTGTAACTAGAAAGGCTGACGGTTGGTTCGTTCAGATAATGCTTGAAGACTCTTCTGTACCGCAGTTGATTCCCGACAAAGTTACCCCAAATTAGGACAACTCAATTGGGCTAGATGCGGTGCTACATGAAGATGTCTACTTGGCAACATCATTAGGGGAAAAATTGCCTTCGTTGAAACCGCTTCGCAAAAACCAAGCTAAGCTAGACCGTATTTCAAAGAAGCGAAATAAGCGGAAGCGTGGCTCTAAATCCCGACGAAAATTAACAAAAAAAGAGGCGAGAAAGCACCAAAAAATAGCGCGTTCTCGCCAAGACTTCCATTACAAAACGGCTCACAACCTTGTCAGGTCTGGAGCTAAATTCTTCTTTCATGAAGATTTGAATTTAAAGGGTTTAACCAAGCGGAATAAAGTTAAGCAAGATGATGAGGGTAATTACCTCCCGAACGGTCAGTCAGCGAAATCAGGACTAAACAAGTCTTGGCTGGATGCTGCGTTCGGTCAATTTTTTAAGACACTGGAATACATAGCCGAAAAAGCTGGGTCAGTTGTCGTTCCGCAAAAACCTGCTTATACCTCAATGGTTCTGTGCTATCGGAATGAAATCATTTTCACCGATTGCGGTACGCGAAACTATTGGGATGAGCAGCATTCTTTGATAGTTGATCGTGATGTGAATGCAGCGATTAATTTGAAGAGACTTGGGTTGGGCATTTTCCCAAGTATAAAACGTCGTAGTGGGAATCTTTCTATAGTAGGAACTATAGATGACAGTACCACAAAGGAAATTTTGTACACCCTTTATCGGGCTACAAAGATGCCCACGCCATAACTGTACTCAGTTTGGCGTGGGAGTATGTCACTAGCCGTATTTCTTGCCTGCGGGACTTGGGTCTCAGTTGCAGTCCCCAACGATCGGCTTTATGATAGGTGGTATGGTCATTGCCACTTTATATAAATTTGAAACCGGAGCAATTTAAACGGAGATTTGGTGTCCAGATTCAAACGTTTAAAGAAATGGTTAACACTTGAGAAAAATTCCGAGAATGAAAATCCTCAAGATAAACGAGGACGCCTTGATCGCTTTAACTCTTGAAGAACAAGTTTCAGTAGCCTTGGAATATTGGTGAGAATATCGAACCTATTTTCATCTGGGGACAAATTAGGGAGTATCCGGATCGACGATTTGCCGAATTGTAACTAACATTGAATCAACTTTAATGAAAACGGGGAAGTTTGGTATTCCTGGGAAAAAAGCATTGTTCAAAGGTTTTGGGCGTCAGCAAAGTTGTGGTAATGGATGTCACAGAAACAGCTATCGAACGAAAAAAAAACAGAAAAAATACTATTCAGTCAATAAAAAACACCCCAGCCTAAAAATGCAAGTGGTCATTAATCAAGAAAGTAAACCGATTATTTGCCTATATTTTGAACCTGGGCATTGCCACGATTTCAGCTTGTTTAAAAAAAGCAATCTTCATTTCCATCCCTCAACCGATAGTGTACAAGATAGTGGCTATCAAGGGATAAAAGATTATCGCTTTAATAGCTCGATTCCTAAAAAGAAACCCACAAAAGCGAATGTTTTTCTTTTAGAAAAAGACTATAATCGAGCTTTAGCCCAGGAGGGAATAGTGATTGATTATGTTAATAGGAGTCTAAAAGTTTTCAAAATTTTGTCAAGTCGTTATCGAAATTGTCACCGCCGTTATGGTCTCCGTTGTAATTTGTTGTCAGCACTTTACAATTATGATTTAGCTCTCAGGTCTAAAATTCAAAAGCTTGAATTCTAACATAGATTTTTTTTCAAGAGGTCTAATATGAAATTACAGACTCGCTCCGGTACGAACAAAATCTCTAATGTTCAAATCGCGTTCATGGCGACAGAGGCGCTGTGGAATAATAAGTTGCGTACCAGTTTAACTATGCTGGGCGTAATTATTGGGATATCTTCGGTAATTGCCATTACTTCGGTGGGACAGGGAGTACAAAAATCAACTGAAGAACAGTTAAAGGCTTTGGGTACAAATGTGCTGTTGGTTTTATCCGGCGCTGCGCGATCGGGCGGTGTCAGTCAGGGAAGCGGTTCTGCTACTACCCTTACTTGGGATGACGCTAGGGCGATCGGCAAACAAGCTCCCGCAGTTAAGGCGATTTCGGCTTATTTGCAGCGTCAAGTGCAAGTGGTTTATGCCGGACAAAATTCATTTACTGCTATTTTGGGCACAGATTTAAACTATCCAGATGTCAAGAACATTCAACCCCAAGAAGGACGGTTTTTTAACGAGGATGAATTGAATGCTGCTGAGCCAGTAGTTGTCCTCGGGTCTAAGGTGCGGGACGAACTTTTTGGACCCGGAGCTAATGCGCTATCCTCCGATATTCGCATTCAGGGAAACCGCTACAAGGTGATTGGAGTGATGGAAAGCAAGGGGTCTGTAGGGGGAACCGATCAGGACGATCGAGTGTATATTCCCCTCAAAAATATGTCTTCGCGGATTGTGGGGAGAAATTCTTTAGCGGGGATTGCGATATCGGGTTTTTGGTTGGAAACTGCCGACGAATCGGATTTAGCTGATGCTCAATTTCAAGTAGAAAATATTATGCGCTTGCGCCACAATATTTATCCACCACAACCGGATGATTTTCGAGTTGTAAATCAAGCTGAGATAGTTAATACTTTCAGCAATGTGATAGGTTTATTTACGGTGATGGTGGGTTCGATCGCCGGAATTTCTTTGGTGGTTGGCGGCATCGGTATTGCTAATATTATGTTGGTGTCTGTTGTAGAACGCACTAAGGAAATCGGGATTCGCAAAGCGGTAGGCGCTACTAATGCAGCAATTCTGATTCAATTTATGGCGGAATCTATTTTAGTTTCGACGGTGGGGGGAACGGCGGGTATTGGGTTGGGAGTTGCGATCGCCTTTGGGGCCTCGACAGCGTTTAAATTTCCGTTTGTGGTTTCTGTATGGTCGATCGCAGCCGGTTTTGGGCTATCTTTTACTGTAGGCTTATTGGCTGGAGTGCTACCGGCTCGGAATGCGGCTCGCTTAGATCCGATCGCAGCTTTGCGGAATGATTGAACTTAGTGACGTTCGCCCCCGTTAAATTGAACAGTGGTGAACCCACGAGTGGTCAGAAACCGGGTTTGATGGACGATCGGACTTCGTTGTCGGCCACAGATTCGCTAACGGGACTTAGACAAAAATAAGGTCAAAAATGGCTGCAAACGGGGACAGGTAAACGGTTTGAGCTTGAATTGCTCTCAGTCGATAATTGACAAGGGTTTCACCTCTGATATCAAATCCGCGCTCGATCGTCGGGCGTAAAATCGAGTTATAGTCATTTCAAATAAATGTGAGACAGACGTCAGATCATGATAAAATCGCTAAAAGTAGTTAATTAGAAAAA
>NZ_JAUBRA010000146.1:0-4014 GCF_036701555.1 Microcoleus sp. Pol10D4 | reverse complement strand
GAGTTGAATTCCTTGACGGGGTAGATTCATATATCTCTTTTTTTGTCAACTTCTAATACTGTACCGACGCTCTAGCAAATTTTGGATGACCTGCCTTTCCAGAGCGATATCTACTAAAAGCATCTTTCAAGTCAATTAAAGCATTTTGATAAACTCGACTAGACAACTGGTTCATCCAGCCAAATTCAGGCTGTTTCTTGACGTGGTTGGTAAGAACTTTTTTAACTTCGTTGATCACCTTCGAGTCTGTGAATTTTCCCTCGCTATACATTTGAGTCCGCAAGCTTAACCCAAAGTTAAATACTACGCGCCGGAATCCTGCGTGTCTTGCCATCAAAGTCGCTTCGTTGTTATTCAGTTTGAGCGCTCGTTTGACAGCAAACACAAAACTTCCTCTCAATGATTAACTATGGAGAATTTTAGCAAACTATTTGGCAATTTAGTCAAGCTCCACAAAAGTGTGGCTTGCTTCAAGGCAACTCACAGGACAAAATTATAGTTGACAAAAATTACGCGAACTGCTTATAATAACAAACCCTACAATTAAACTTAAATGTTTGAGGGCTATCAGTGCTAAGGCGTGATGTCGATCGCCCGCAAATTTACAGATTTCTGCATTTGAGCGTGACTAAAACTCAACCTGTATCCGGGTATACATTGCCAGTATTTGCCTGTGCGGCCGCACTTGCAGCTTTGCGGTGCTTGCGTGAGGGTATTCAGTCTCTAGATAGCGTATCAGTAAATTTACTGGAACCGCAAATAACGGCAGAAATTCCGATCGAACAGGCGTCTGTACTCAAAACTAATACCGCTTTAGGAGTAACTCGCTCCGATCCGGGGGACAATCTCGATCTGACTCGCAATACCCCCCTTTGGGCAATGGTGGAATTGGGGAATTGGGAAGAGCGAGAGAGGGAGAGAGAGGGAGAGAATCGGGGAGAGGAAGAGCAGATTGTGATTCTCGGCGGTGAAGGTATAGGGCGTCACACAGTTGGTGGAGGGGCGGCGATCTATGATTACGCAATGCGGCTGCTGCGATCGAATCTGAGCCTAGAACTCGCACGGGGAGAAAAAATTACTGTCACCCTTATTCTGCCGTCTGGGCGACAACTAGCCACCCGCACTTCTAACGAAGCTTTCGGCGTGGTAGAAGGACTTTCGCTGCTGGGTACAACGGGCATTTCTCAACCACTGAGTGCCCCTGGACAGTTGGAACTTTACCGCGAACAATTGCAACAAAAAGCCGAATTGTTTGACTGTTTGGTTTTCTGCATCGGCGAAAACGGCTTGGATTTGGCGCGACAACTGGGGATTAATCCTGATAGGCTCGTCAAAACCGCTAACTGGCTCGGCCCGTTGCTGGTAGAGGCAGGATATCAGGGCGTGCAGTCAATTTTGCTGTTTGGCTATCACGGGAAACTGATGAAATTGGCGGCGGGGATTTTTCACACTCACCACCACTTGGCTGACGGGCGCAGGGAAATTCTCACAGCTTACTGTGCTAAAGCTGGAATGCCTGCCGATGCGTGTTCCGCAATTTTTGCTGCAGCGACAGCCGAAGAGGCTCTTGGGCAACTGCGGGCTTTAGACGCCGAGTTTGGGAGCAATTGGGTCGATCGAATTTACGGCGACATCGCCGGACAAATAGACTTGCGCTCATCGGATTGTATTTTTACTCACACTAACTTGCACATCCCCGTGGGCTCGGTGATGTTCGGGCGCGATCGCAAAATTATTGTTAAAAGTGATATAGGAGATACATTTTTGACCCAAATTTGTTAATGTAGTGTGAATATCCCTGAATTCTGTTTAAAACATCGGTCAGGGATAATATTTAACAAGTAATAATTCTCTGTCCCTAAACCTTAATTATACTAGGTTGCTTCGGAAAGCTATTTCTGAAGCAAGAATTCAATTAATTAGGGTAAGGCTCGAAGTAAATCTATGCTTGCCCTGTGCCCGATTAATCGACTAACATCGCTGACAGCAATCTAGTATGAATAAGATTTATTTATAGCGACTAATGGTTCATCGCCTTCCTTAGAATTGTACTGAGACCGCGACAGATACCTCCGCTACTTTCTGCCCAATTAGCACTTAGCAATTACGCAATAACCGTGACTACTCAAATAGAAACTGAATCCGTTCTCACCAACTCTTTTCTGCAGCAGATCGATCGCCAGATCATAGTGATTCTCGACTTCGGTTCGCAATATTCCGAACTGATCGCTCGCCGCATTCGCGAAACTCAAGTATATTCAGAAGTTATTTCTTACCGAACTACGGCAGAACAGTTAAAAGCTATCAATCCTAAAGGAATTATTCTGTCAGGAGGCCCGAGTTCTGTATACGATGAAAGAGCTCCCCACTGCGACCCAGAAATTTGGAATTTGGGAATACCGGTGTTGGGAGTGTGTTACGGGATGCAGTTGATGGTAAAGCAACTCGGAGGAAAGGTTGAACGGGCTAAGTTAGCCGAATACGGCAAGGCATCGCTATTTATTGACGATCCTACAGATTTGCTGACAAATGTCGAAGAAGGCAGCACGATGTGGATGAGCCACGGAGACTCCTGTTCCGAGTTGCCTTCGGGTTTTGAGATCCTCGCTCACACGGACAATACTCCGTGTGCTGCTGTTGCTAACCACGAGAACAATTTGTACGGGGTTCAGTTTCACCCAGAAGTAGTTCACTCGATCGGGGGAATAGCTTTAATTCGCAACTTTGTTTACCACATTTGCGAGTGCGAACCGACTTGGACGACAGCTACTTTTGTGGAGGAATCGATTCGCGAAATTCGCGCCCAAGTGGGGGATAAACGAGTTTTGCTGGCTCTATCCGGTGGTGTAGATTCTTCTACTTTGGCTTTCTTGCTGCACAAGGCGATCGGCGACAAACTTACCTGTATGTTTATCGACCAAGGGTTTATGCGGAAGTATGAACCAGAACGGTTGGTAAAATTATTTAAAGAGCAATTCCACATTGATGTTGAGTATGTTAATGCTCGCGAACGCTTTTTAGCTCAACTTGAAGGAATAACCGATCCTGAAGTAAAACGCAAGCGGATAGGTCACGAATTTATTAACGTATTTGAAGAAGAATCGAAGCGTCTGGGCCCCTTTGACTACCTCGCACAAGGTACTCTTTATCCTGATGTGATTGAGTCGGCTGACACTAATGCAGACCCGAAAAGTGGCGAGCGAGTTGCTGTTAAAATTAAAAGCCACCACAACGTCGGCGGTTTGCCGAAAGATTTGCGATTTAAGCTGATTGAACCGCTGCGAAAACTGTTTAAGGATGAGGTGCGAAAAGTCGGCCGGTCGATCGGGCTTCCCGAAGAAATCGTGAACCGACAACCTTTCCCCGGCCCGGGATTGGCGATTCGGATCATAGGAGAAGTTACCGCAGAGAGACTAAATATTTTGCGGGATGCTGACTTCATTGTTCGCCAAGAAATTAACCGGCACGGATTGTACGGTGAACTTTGGCAAGCTTTTGCAGTTTTGCTGCCGATTCGCAGTGTAGGGGTGATGGGCGATCAGCGCACTTATGCTTACCCGATTGTTCTGCGGTTTATTAAGAGTGAAGACGGGATGACGGCTGATTGGGCGCGGGTTCCTTATGATTTGTTAGAACTGATCTCGAATCGGATTGTGAATGAGGTTAAGGGGGTGAACCGGGTGGTTTACGATATTACTTCTAAGCCACCGGGAACGATCGAGTGGGAGTGATTTGTAGTTAGCGATTAAGTAGGCGGACTAATTTTTTTGTCTGTCTACTTATTTTGATTTTGGATAAAAGGGGGATTCCCTCTGGGATAGCTACGCTTCACGGGCTTCAGGGGATGGGGGAGTGGGAAGGGCGATCGCTTTTATAGAACGCATTTGACATTTTTTGCTGTATATAAGTAAAGTGACTGCAAAATTCGTATCCAGCAGTTATAGTCATTTCAAATAAGTATGAGACACTCTTTATGCACAATAAGCACGAATAACTTCATCAAGAGATGTGTTA
>NZ_JAUBRA010000016.1:0-101792 GCF_036701555.1 Microcoleus sp. Pol10D4 | reverse complement strand
GTATTTTAAAGTCCCAAAAGCCTTTCGATCCAACTTATTTGCTCGCTACCCCTTGACAGATCAAGACAGTATCTACAAATTCGCCTGGGAAAAAGGAGGCAGAACCTCTGGATATGCGTTACCAGGCTCTGCCTAATAACGAGTAATTTAATTAATTTCTCAGCAGTCGCAAACCGCTTAAGGTTACTATTACTGTAGAGCCTTCGTGACCGATGACGCCGAAAGGCATTGTGATATTTCCGAAAAAATTAGCGGCCAATAACAGCACAATGCAACTGAGTGCAAAAACAATGTTTTGTTTGACAACTTTTTGAGCGCGGCGGCCTAAACTAATTGCTTTAGCTAGTTGCTCTAACTTATCTGCCATTAATACGATATCAGCAGTTTCTAAAGCAACATCGCTGCCGGAAATTCCCATGGCAATGCCCACGGAAGCTTGAGCGAGGGCGGGGGCGTCGTTGATGCCGTCTCCTACCATTGCTACAGTTTGATACTGGGTTTGCAGTTGTTTAATTGCCTGCACTTTGTCTTCTGGCAAAAGTTCGGCGTACACTTCGTTGATGCCTAATTGACTGGCGATGTGTTGAGCTGTTTGCTCGTTGTCGCCGGTTAGCATAATTATATGTTCTACGCCTAATTTTTGCAAGCGTTTTACTGTTGCTGCTGCTTCGGGCCGGAGGGTATCTGCTACTGCAATGATTCCCAAAAGCTGAGCGCCCTTTGCCACCCAAACGACTGTTTTACCTTCGGCTTGCAACTGCTGGCTGATTTGAGTCAATTCGGAAGTTGCTTCGACAAATTCGGCTTTACCAATGGCAATGATTTGATTGTTGACTTTGCCGACAATTCCTTGACCGATTTTTGCTTGTACGTCGGTAGCGGTTGACAATTGTAACTGTTGCTGCTGGGCGGCGCTGACAATTGAAGAGGCGATCGCGTGTTCGGAATGAGCTTCTAGGGCTGCTGCCAATTGCAGAACTTCTGTTTCAGTATATCCGGCTGCTGGTACAATTTGGATAACTTCGGGTTTTCCCGTGGTGAGAGTTCCGGTTTTGTCAAAGGCGATCGCCCTGACTTTACCAATCATCTCTAATTGCGCGCCACTTTTAAACAAAATCCCCTGTCTCGCCCCGTTAGCAATTCCCGAAAGCAGCGCGGGCATAATCGAAGCCATCAGCGCGCAGGGGGATGCGACTACTAGGAAAATCAGCGCCCGGTAGATTGTCTCTTCCCAATTCCAGCCCAAAACAAAGGGCGGCAAAGTTGCCAGCAGCAAGCCTAAACCGACAATTAATTTGGCATATCCGCGCTCGAATTTTTCCACAAACATTTGAGAAGGCGGCGCTGCTGTTTGCGCTTCTTGAACTAGCCGAATCACTCGCTGAATCAAGCTGCTTTCTGGAGTTTTATGAACTTCGAGTTTCAGCGCGCCGACACCGTTAATTGTACCTGCATAGACTTCATCGCCCCGGGTTTTTTCCACGGGCATCGATTCGCCGGTAATCGAGGCTTGATCGATCGCACTGTAGCCTTCAATAATTATCGCATCTGTGGGGATGATTTCTCCGGGCTTGACTAAAATGCAATCGCCAATTTCCAATTTGTCGATCGCAACGAACCGTTCCCCGCCGTACATTACCACCCTAGCAGTATCCGCAGTCAAACTCATCAAACTGCGGATGCTGCGTTCAGTCCGCTGCATAGCATAACCTTCAAGCGCGCCGCTAATTGCAAAGATTAAAATCAGCACCGCACCGTCAACAATTAAATGATATTCTTGCCGCCACAGACCCAAACCTGCCGCGCCCAAAGCAGCGACAATCATTAACAAATCTACATCTAATTCGCGTTCTTGAAAAAGCGTAGTTAAGCCTTCGCGCGTGCTGGAATAGCCGCCGATAACATAAGCCGCAGGTAAGATTAACACGGCTACGCCCAGCCAGCCGAATTGCAGGGCTAGCGAACCCAAGATTACTAGAATTCCGCACAGGGCGGCAGTCACAGCATCTGGGTGTTCTTCGGCGAGGCGCCAGAGGCGAGAGATTGGGAGGGAATTGGGAGTCATGGGGGAAATTTGATTTGGTAGAATGACTCCTTTACCCTAAACCTTGACATTAGTGTCAATGTCAAGGTTTAGGCATGGACTTCTTTCGGGTAGGGAAATGGCACTGCCGTTTCCTGTATGTCCTAGAATTGAAAACCCCTAAAAACTGTCGCTAAAGTTGATCGCACTCAAAACAAGCTCTACCCTGATATCTGTCCCAATCGGGTTCTCAATTCATCAGCCGATAACTGAGGCAATTGTTCTAACAACAATGTCAATTCTTCGACAGGTAAAGCCAGTAAATTAGTAACGAGTGCAGGCAAACTCTCGCCCGATTCATTTAACCGCACTGCCAAGACATTTTCTGCTAACAATCTCACGGCTTCTTGCCTTCCTGCTGCATCCACTGTGAGCATAGATATTCCGAGTAACATCACCGTAAACTCGGCAGCAGGTATCGTGGATACTGGAGAGAGAAACGCTATCATCAGCGAGTCTAATTCTCCAAATCTCACTCGCAGAAAATTCTCTAAAATTAAGCGCTGTTGTTCTTCTCTACCTTCTTGAATTCCTTGTTGTTGTGCCGCTTGTAACTGTTCTTGAAAAAGAGGTCTGATTGTCATAATTAACTCCCGGTCTTCTGTTTCTATTTCCTGTTCTAAATCGGCTACTAAGTTTGATTGCAGTCTGTACAGCAATTCTAACGCATTAATTCGCAGGGGATTGTCTGTACTCAAAGCGCTCAACTGGGTAACTGCTCTTTGCTGCACTTTTCCTTTACCCAAAATCCTTAGCCACAAGGTTTCGGGAATTTCTGGTAACTGATGGATGACCACAATTGCCGATCGCAAATATTCCCCCAAAAAATAGATTCCCGGCATCCAATTGGGTTCGTCTGGTTGTGCCCGAAACCCGTTCACCAGCGATTCTGAGGCTGTCGGAGTCAGAATCCACAATTTAGGCAATTCACTTTCGTTAAATGCAGTATTTTCTCTTCGGGATTGTCGCTCTAGTTTACCCCGAACGTCCCACAATTTGCTGAGGCAACTGATAACTTCGCTGACACTTACCGGGTTGCGGAACGGTTCAAAGATTGCTGTCGAATTTGCCAGTCTTCCCAACAATCCCAAGCTTTCGATGTATTCTGGGACTGCGGCGTTCGGAGTAAAGTAAACATCGATTTCGCGCACTTCGGAAGTGACATCGCGGCCGATATCAACTATTCCTGCTGGAGAGAGCAGTTCTTCTAGGTATTCTTTAGCAAAGCGATCGTGAATGAATCGCGTCATTCGATTTTAAATGGTAGATTTTAGATGGATTTACTCAAATAAATATTATCACACGTTAAAGATTGATGGCTGTTTTCAATTATATGAAATACCGTAGGGACACGGCAGTGCCGTGTCCGGGCGGCAAGATGTCAAATAAAAACCGTTAGATTGAAAAAATAGGTAACTTGTTTAAAAGTTTGCTACAATCATAAGTCTTATACTAATTCTTAAAAGTCGCAGATACCCGCGCGGGACAGGGCAATGCCGTTTCCCTACAGATCGCGTACAATCTATATTTATCTCTACTTTTTATAATTGGTATTATGCAACAAGAATACCTGACAATCAAACAACTTACAGAAGCGGTAAAAGGCACAATTACCCCTCGGATGGTGCGACATTATCACGCTTTGGGGCTGCTATCTCCGGCGGTACGATCGACCTCTAACTACAGATTGTATACCCGCAGCGACGTGCAAAGACTGCAAAGAATAGTCGCACTCAAGCAGCAAGGCTTTCAACTGTCTCACATCCGCAAACTGTTAGAAACAGACGCGGATGCTTCGCCAGACGCGCTGATGGCGACTCTGCAACGGCAATATCTGTCGGTAATTCAGCAAATTGTTCGCCTCAGAGAAACGGCTTCGGCGCTGGAAGGATTGCTGGGGCGGGATATTTCCTGTAAAGCGGTGCAAGCGGACGCATTGGCGCAATTAAGGCTGTTGCAGGCGGAAACTGAGGGGGGGTTGGATGAGTTGGAACAACTTTGGGAGGGTTGGGATGCGGGGGCGCACACTCACCCGGAGGATTTTGGGGAGTCGTTGCAGCTTTTGTTGCCGGATTTGGGCGATCGCTCGGAAATTGAGGTAGACTTGCTTTCTAAACTGGTGTTAGCTTGCGGAGATTGTTCGCTGCTGCCGTTTGTGAAGTTGAGCGAAACGGCGATTAAATCGGCGCGGGATGCTTTGAAAAATCAGTGTCAAATTGTGGCTGATGTGCCACCTGTTTGTGCGGCTTTGGATCGGACAAGATTGGCGTATTTGGGAACAAGTATTGCAACTTTAATTGATGACCCGCACATCAATGCTGCGGCGGAAGCGGAACAGGAATTCTGGCAGCAGCGTGAGTGGTTTGATAAGTTGTTGAAACTGGAAAAAGGATGTATATTGGTGATAGGATATGCGCCGTCTGTGCTGATGGCGGTTTGCGAGGCGATCGAGAGTGGGCAATTGCAACCGGCTTTGGTAGTTGGAATGCCGATCGGTTTTAGTCATTCTCCGGTGGCGAAACGGCGGTTAGTGCGATCGGGCGTTGCTTATATTACAACTGTGGGGACTTTTGGCGGCGGGTTGTTGGCGGCGGTTGCTTTGAATGCTTTGGTTGAGTCTTTGATTGAAAAGCCGAATTGTCACTGTCATCTCAAGTGAAAATGGGATTTAGGTTTATTGTGGCTTAATTTGTATTTTGCTGCTGCATCTCAATTCCCGATGCGCCGGAATCATATCAAATCCGCGCTTCATAGTGCGTCCTGGTAAAGTCGAGTCAAGCTGCCAAAAAATATCAGCCCAATTTTCAGTTTTTCGAGTCACAGTCAACAGTCATGTCTGAGTGCAACCGCGAATGATATCATACCCGATTTAGTTTCAATCTTTGATAGGGATTGAGGTTTATTGCAGCGCGCTTGGACTTTGTTTCAATCCCTGATAGGGATTTATGGTTTTTCCCGCTACATTGTCCGAGGCGAAAGCCTTCCAATACAGGGTTTCAAGCCTTATATCGGGAAATATGGTTTTTCCGACATTCCGATGTGAGTTTCTTGCCAAGTAAGCTTTAAAGGTTTCAATCCCTGATAGGGTTTTATGGTTTTTCCGACTTTGTCTTTCTTGTTTTGCCAGTTAACAATGTAAGAGTTTCAATCCCTGATAGGGTTTTATGGTTGGTAGTGCTAAACAAGTAATGATGCATTATCATGATGGATGAAATACCAGATAGCACCGATATGGTTGTCTAATGACTTTGAAAACGACAAGGTTTTGCGATCTGCGCGAGAAACTCGCTGGCGTAAGGTGTTGTTGAATCGTTCAATATAACTGGTCTTACCCGTTTCTTTACCCACAGCTTGATGACGCTTTTTCGGTAGCACTGCTCCATAGGCTGCCCAGAAATCTGTGTAAGCAACCGCACACTGCCGGTAAACCGCAGGTAAAGAATTCCATAATTGACGGGCTGCCGCTTCGTCCCTTGCCCCAATATAAACACCGACAATTTCACGAGTATTGGAGTCCAAAGCTAACCAGACCCATTGCTTGTGGCGTTTGTCAGCGACAAATGACCACAACTCATCGCATTGAATCGTTAGCCTCCCCTTTTTTTTTTGCGTCACCTGCACACTTTGAGGCATCATGGCATATTTCTGGTTGACGTAGGTTTGGAGCCATTGTTCAGAAACCTGCGCTGCACGGGCAATTCCAGCCAGGGAAATGCGTTCTAGCAGCAATCTATCAATCAGTTCCCGTGTGGCTTGAGCAATTACTTTTTTAGTCGGTTGTTCTACAAACTGTCGTCGGCAGTTATGGCATTTGAACCGTTGTTTACCGTTATGGATACGACCATTTTTGACTGTTTGAGAAGACTCACAAATGGGGCAGGGTGGCATGATAGGAAAGCATCAGCACGAAATTCTACTCCTCTATCATTACATATTTAGCACTACCCATCCCGCTGAAACTGCACCTCACAGAAATATACAACTCCAGGCTCAGCATCCGGTGGCAAAAACACCCCATCAATTTCAAACTTCGGTTCCTTCACAGCAACGGAGTCAAATCGATACTGTTCCGCATTCGATGGTGACTCTTCCAATAGCTCAAACAGCAGCGTCGGAGCTTCTTGAAATAACTTGTAAAATATTGAATCTCGACGCATTAACCCAACATATCCTCTAACCTATGCAACTGCTCGAACCCTCAGTAGATTTTAGATTTTAGATTTTAGATTTTAGATTTTAGATTTTAGATTTTAGATTTTAGATTTTAGATTTTAGATTTGACTCGCCTTGATAAATCTGGGAGGTTGAGCTTTAGTCTAAAATTTGGGGAGTATCCACAACGATTGTCGGGGGCTTCCGTTTTTTTGCTGGTTGCAAAAACAGCAAGTCGGTAATCAGCTCAATCAATTCTAAAGGATTCCAGATAGCCCCAGATCAAAAAACATCCTATATTTTCAGTCGTAGACGCACTCCTGACCAAGAAACGGGGTTTTTTACTTAATCTTCGAGTACGAACGAAGGATTTTCCTAAAAAAACCCGGTTTCTGGCCCCCTCTGCGTAAGTCCTAATTTTGTTAATCGGCGATCGAATTTCGCCCATCAGCATTCCGTGTTTCCTTACTGGGAACTCATCCAACCTCAAGCCCTCAGCTAGAATCAACAAGCGTGACTTGACGGGGTGACACTCGTCTGGTGGGTCAATAGTAGCTTGTTTGATGCGTCCGCCCGATCGCCCACTCGCACCTCAACAACCGCCAATCACTCATAATTGCCACAAAAATTCAAAATCCCAAACCCAAAACTGCCCAACCCCAGTACGATCGATCTAGTTAGCAAAAATAAGTAAAAACACTACCGGAGTAATTTTTATGGATCTGGTCGTACTCCAGAACTGGCTGGACAACATCTCCTTTGCCGTTTTGTTCTCCACAATGCTCATTTACTGGGTTGGCGCAGCATTCCCCGGCATTCCCTACCTATCAGCCCTAGGAACCGCAGGAATGGCCGTTGCCAACCTATCCATCGCCGCTTTACTCGGTTCTCGATGGATAGAAGCCGGCTACTTCCCCTTAAGCAATCTCTACGAATCCCTATTTTTCCTAGTTTGGGGAATCACCGCCATCCACCTAGTCGCGGAAAACATGAGTCGTTCCCGCTTAGTAGGAGTAGCCACATCCCCCGTAGCAATGGCAATATCCGCCTTTGCAGCCCTGACTCTGCCCGCAACCATGCAATCTGCAGAGCCCCTAGTACCCGCCCTCAAATCCAACTGGCTGATGATGCACGTTAGCGTCATGATGCTCAGTTACTCAACTTTAATGGTAGGAGCGTTACTGGCGATCGCCTTTTTAATCGTCACCCGCGGCCAAAAAATCGAACTCACCGGTAGTTCCTTCGGCACCAACAGCAACCGCAACGGCAACTACCGCCTCCAACGTCCTCAAAACCCCGAACCTCAAATTGCAGAAACCAGCGCCGACAGCGCATTAGTTTTCAGCGAACCCTCTTTCAACTCCAACAATAACGGTTTGGGAACCACCGCAGTCCTTGAATTAGCCACCGTTCAAACCCCATCAACCGCCCCAACTCAAACCGCAGAACCTCTCTCGCCCCAGCGATTGAATCTAGCAGAAACTCTTGATAACATTAGCTATCGCATCATAGGTTTAGGATTCCCTTTACTGACAGTTGGCATTATTGCGGGTGCGGTTTGGGCTAACGAAGCTTGGGGATCATACTGGAGTTGGGACCCGAAAGAAACTTGGGCGCTAATTACTTGGTTGGTATTTGCTGCCTACCTACACGCCCGCATTACTCGTGGCTGGCAGGGAAGACGCCCAGCAATTTTAGCAGCCACAGGTTTTGTGGTAGTTTGGATTTGCTATCTAGGCGTTAATCTGTTAGGCAAAGGTTTACATTCCTACGGTTGGTTTTTCTAATTCCTGAGCCACCAATGGGCCACAGGAGAACAGGATAAGTCAAAGCATCGGGATTAATATCATCTCCGGTTGTAGGGTGGGCAATTCCCACCTTACTCAACCAGCGAGATTCTAATAATTAACTCCCTCTTCCTTCTTCCCTTTTTTTACCCGATCGCGAAGTCTAAGGGCTTTCTTCCTTATTAGAACTTCGCTCTTCCTCACATCCGTTACATCCGTTACATCCGTTACAAAATTCGTTGCCGAACTTCCTTCATTCATTAAAAATAAGGACAATTAATATGGACGAATCGAAAATATTTCCCCAAGAAGACGATGTTGTGTCTGCCCCTACCAGCGCTTTGATGTATCAATGTACATTCAAAGTCAGCGAATTTATGGCAATTATGCAGTCAAAATTGGTAGACGAAAAATTATTTTCAGACGGCTTGGATTGCGAGCTATTAAGTGCTGGCAAAGACTGGACTAAAGGAAAACTTAGAATGCGTCTGGAGTTCATTCCGCTTGAACCTGAAATCAAAGAGCAAAAAGCCCTTCCTGCCGCTGCCGAAAGATCAGACACCGTGCAAAACTACGCCGTAGATAGCTCAAATCAAACCGATATAGATGAGCCATTAAATCAATGTGACTCGACAGAAATAAGTAATCATTTTCCTATTTCTAGGTATCCAGACCGCGATCCCCAAAGTATAGGAATGTGGAGCTAAAAAGGCAAAGATTGAGAAATTGGGAGAGGGGGATGCTTCCCCTTCTTTGCTTAAAATCCCTCCGTTAAATCACGGACACTGCTCGTTTTATAACTTCCTTATTTTTGCTTAATAAAAAACTGCTCTCATGGCTGAATCTTCCAATTGGACGCACCTGCACGCTCAAGTACACAGGACCCTGCTTTACCGACAAATATTGCCCTCAAATCAGCGATTGCTAGTAGCAGTATCCGGCGGACAAGATTCTCTGTGTTTAATTAAATTACTGCTAGATTTGCAGCCTAAATGGGGGTGGAACCTAGCTATTGTTCACTGCGATCATCGTTGGCGTTCTGACTCGCAAGCATCGGCTAATCATGTAGAACAATTAGCTAAAAACTGGGGAATATCCTACTATTTGGATACAGCCTCGGACATCCCCAAAACAGAAGCAGCGGCTAGACAGTGGAGATATCAAGCTTTAACCGAAATTGCGATCGCCCACAACTACCCCTACATTGTTACAGGCCACACAGCCAGCGATCGCGCCGAAACCCTCCTCTACAACCTGATTCGCGGCAGCGGTGCCGACGGACTTTCTGCCCTCACTTGGACACGGCCCCTACTTGATTTTCAATTGGCGATTGCCGATTTTAGATTAGGGAATTCCGGCGAAAATCCCAACTCCCAAATATTGGCCGATTTTAGATTGGAAAATCAGAATGAAAATTCCCAATCGAAAATCCAAAATCTAAAATCTAAAATTTACTTAGTCCGTCCCTTGCTCGAAATAACTCGATCGCAAACAGGTCAATTTTGTCAAGAGCAAAAACTACCCATTTGGGAAGATTCCACAAATCAAGACTTGCAATATAGTCGCAACCGGATTCGAGCGGAATTATTGCCTTATTTGGAAACTCATTTCAACCCAAAAGCCCAACAAGCCCTAGCTCAAACAGCCGAACTCCTCCGCGCCGATGTAGAATATCTCGAACTTGCAGCCAGCGACTTGCTACAGCGAGCAATGTCTCCAATTACAGACAGTCCCCAGGTGAATTTTCAACTTCCCGTCAAGTTAAATCGCCCGATTTTGCGGGAAGCACCCCTGGCCTTGCAGCGACGGGCAATGCGACAACTACTGCAACAAATATTGTCCTCGGCGCCTAGTTTTGAAAGCGTAGAAAAACTAACCAGCTTAATCGTAGCGCCCAACCGATCGCAAACCGATCCATTTCCTGGAGGAGCGATCGGTCGAGTCGAACACCCTTCGATAATTTTAGATATTAAATTTTAAGCTGTGATCAAACTCGAAAGGACTTGCCGCAAATCGGAAACTACCCGATCTTGCTCCTCTCCCGTCTGCTGCACGCGATCGAGTTCCCCCGCCGCCGCTTCGAGCTTTTGGCGTAGCGCAGTCAAATTGTCCTGCACCGGCTGCAACATTTCTTGATAAACATTCACCCTGCCCCAGAGTTGCGCCACTGCACCTTTCTGGTTGAACAAATTCTGCTCTAACTGCTTGAGTTCGTAGCGTTTCGCCTCACTTTCCCCATTTTGGCGGTTGACATTTCCCTCAATTTGAGATATAGCTTCCCGCACCTGCTGAATTTCGTTTTCCAGTCTTTGCAATTCTTGGCTTTGCTGCTGCCGCTGAGTATTGAGCTGTGCGACAATCGGCCCCAAATCAATATCTCCTCGCTCTTGTTTTGGAGTATTAGCAGTACCCAGTCGCCGCCACAGCACTCCCTGATGCTGCTTTAAAACATCTTCCCGTTCCTGCAACCGGAGGCGCTGTCCCACCAGAGTTTCGTTTAACATCTGATAACTTTCGAGTTCATCTGCCATTTCATTTTCCAAAGCCATGCGATCATACTCGCTAGCAGCTTGAATTTTCTCTTGGAGTTCCTCGATTGTCTCCCGCTGCAGAGTTAACTCCTCCTCTTGATCGTTAACAAACCGGAACACCTTTTCCAAATCCTGTTGCAGATGTTGCACCAGCCCCTGTAACTCATCAACAGGCATCTTCTCCAAAGCTGACACATCTACTTTTTGCTCCGTACCCGCAGTACCCGAAGCAGATGCGAGCCTGGAAACTTGCTGGTAAAGATCCTCAACAGCCCGCACCTGCACAGACACGGACTGAGCTTGGTCCTGCTTAGCGCTGAGGGTACTTTGCAGGCCTTTAAGCTCCGCCCGAGCCCCGGCCAAACCTTCTTGAGATTGGTACCACTCTTGCCAGCGGTTTTGGAGGCTCTGATTTTGTCGATCGACCTCTTCTTGTTGCTGTTGAGCTATGCTTTGTTTTTGCTCCAACTGCTGCCAGTGCTGATCCAGAATTGCCTGCTGAGCGCCCACCGCACCAAAAGACTGATTCAGTTGTTCCCGCACCCCTTGAGCCGAAGCAATTGCCCCTCCCAACTTCTGCATCAACTCCTGAATCCTCTGGGTTTGCTGCTCATCAACCACTGCCCCCTGCGGAACCTCAGACTGCTGCTGTGCCACCCGTTGCTGCTCGCCCCGCAACTGTTCCCAAGCCGTCTCAATTTCCACGCGACTGCGATCGACTTCTTCTCGCAATCGGTTAGCTTCATCTCTAGTATTTTCAATTTCCGAGCGCTGAGCCTCCAGCCGCTCCAACTCCTCTTCCATTTGAGCCAACTGCTCTTCGCGGGCTTGCATTTCCATTTCCCGGCGATTGAGTTCCTGACTCGAAAACGTCAGAGAAGCCTTCCACTGTTCAATTTCCTCTTCCTTATCCTTAAACTTGTCCTGCAATCGCGAGAAATTTTGCAGAATGCTCACCAACTGGCGGGCCGCCTCCTGAATCCGTTGCACTTGCTTGCTAGCGCTCAACTCAACCAGCACCAGCGTGCCGTCGTTAAACTTATTAGCTTCCTCAACTGGGATCCCGTCATCGCCTGGTACGGCACTCCAGTTATGTTCGCCCCGCTGACAAGCTAGCAGTTTCAGTTCAGCCTTACCGCCACCGAGACCAAAGCCGCTTTTCTGTTTTTGTACTTCCGCTAGATACAGCACACTAATAGTCCTCTGCTTCGTAAAACCTATCCCAACTTACTTTAAGTTACTTAAAGGCCTAAAAGATAAGTGGTGTTTACTTCCTACGCTGTTGGGTAGACGGCTAATTCCAACATAAGTAGGCTATCCCCCTTAAGCCAAAGGTTCTTGACTAAAGATAACACTGCGTGTGATCATTAGTCAACTTACCTAAAGTAAACAAGTATAGGCAAGTAATGATAACTTTTTGCCACTTAAGTCTTACTTTTTGGTATCGTTTGCCCAATCGGGGGATAGCATTTTTTTCTAACTTTTCTTCAGCACTCACGCATAGCACTGCCTCACGGGAGAGCCTCCAGAAAGTACGGCCGCCGCCAGTTGTCTGGAGGAATGAGAGAGCAGTACCAATGCCGCTTGATTCAA
Organism: Microcoleus sp. Pol10D4; assembly: GCF_036701555.1. Classification (NCBI taxonomy): domain Bacteria; kingdom Bacillati; phylum Cyanobacteriota; class Cyanophyceae; order Oscillatoriales; family Microcoleaceae; genus Microcoleus; species Microcoleus sp. Pol10D4. The sequence continues at coordinate 89,646 of NZ_JAUBRA010000016.1, read as the reverse complement.
GACTAGCTCTCACTGCGGGGACTGCCATAGGCTAAAGCTGAAAAAGGTCAGTCCGTCAAAAACTTTCTATTGATTGTACCAGGCTTTAGTTGCTGCTCGATCGTCAGAAAAGCCATCGCTGCCCCCAAGCGGGCGCCATCCTCCGGCGGACTAGGGATTTGAACCGCGCTGCCTTAGAATAAGGTAATGACGCGAGCCTATGACGCTCGCGGAGGGCGAGCAAAAAGGTCGATCGGCACTGAGGGTGAGAAACTGTAACCAAAATCCTACTCACCTCTACTCATTCCTTCTGAAATGAGTAGGGACTGAAGCAGTATATAGCGTGATTCAAAGCGAGAGAGAGGTAAAAATGCTGTTAGGCTTCAAAACCGAATTGAAACTGAATAATCAACAGCGCACATTGTTAGCCAAGCATTGTGGAGTAGCGCGTCATGCGTGGAATTGGGGATTGTGGTTGACCAAAAATATACTCTTACACAATAAAACCAACGAGAGTGAAAAGCTCAAATTTCCCACAGCTATTGACTTGCACAAACTGTTAGTAGCTATGGTGAAATCAAAAAATCCTTGGTACTATGAATGCAGCAAGTCTACACCGCAGCAAGCATTAATGGCATTGCGCGAAGCATGGAAACGGTGTTTTAACAAGACTGGGGGAGTGCCGAGATTTAAGAAGAAAGGGCGGCGTGACTCTTTCACGTTAGAAGGCGCAGTTAAAATCTTGGGTGACAATAAAATTCAAGTTCCTGTTATTGGCATTCTGAAAACTTATGAAAGATTGCCACAAGTATTAACCAAGTCTTGCACGATATCCCGTCAAGCCGACAGGTGGTTTATCAGCTTTCGGTTTGACGCCCAACAGCAGGAATCAGGCAATACAAGCATTGTAGGAGTTGACCTCGGCATTAAAGCATTAGCTACTCTCTCAACAGGTGAAGTAATTACTGGCGCAAAATCCCACAAAAAATATGCAGCCAAAATGTCAAGAATGCAAGGGCTAAACCGCCATAAAGTTATCGGTTCAAGCAACGGTATAAAAGCGCAAGTCAAGATAGCGAGACTGCATAGAAAAATAGCTAACATACGTAAAGATACGTTACACAAGTTGACGACATTACTTGCCAAAAACCACGGTGTAATTGTCATAGAGGATTTGAATGTAACCGGAATGATGGCTAATCATAAGTTGGCTGCGTCTGTTGCTGATATGGGATTCTTTGAGTTTCGTCGCCAGTTAACCTACAAATGCGAGTTGTACGGTTCAAAGTTGGTAATTGCTGACCGTTGGTTCCCGTCCAGTAAAACCTGTTCTAACTGTGGAACAAAAAAAGAAACACTTTCCTTGAGCGAGAGAGTGTTTGAATGCTCCCATTGCGGATTGGTGATTGACCGTGACTTAAACGCGGCAATTAATTTGTCAAAAACCGTCAGTTAGGCGGGGTTAGCCTGTGGACTGGTGAGTGCCGACACCGCCAGGATGAAACAGGAAGTAAGCTTCACAATACTACTGAGTAGACTTGTCTAGTCATGAGTAGATGTGAGTAGGTCTTATGTAACGGAATACAAGGTGAAACTCTACACTTAGAGAATGCCGCGAGTTTCGCGGTTTCAGCTTGTGGACTGGTAGCGCGGCCGAGGATCGGCAGCAAGTATCGCCCTTTCGTCAATTCCCAATTGTGAGATCAGCATCAGCGCGTAAATTATTGAGGGAAACTAAAGTCAATATTTTCGCCAGCACACAGTCTTTCCGAGCTCAGACGCCAACGGTTTTAAGGAGGATACTTTAGCTGCATGCAGGGAAATTTGAGTGAAATAGACATCCGCAGCATCCTGCAATTGATTGAGTTAGGTCAGCGAACCGGAGAACTGTTCGTAGAGGCCTACACCTCCACCGGCAGCAGCACGGGTACTCAACCTACCCCGCGCTCCCTTGCAGGACAATCCTGGTATGTCTTCTGCTTCAACGGTCAGATTATTTACGCTACCCAGAGTGCGGGCAGTTTGTTTCGGTTGCGCGACTACCTGCGCCGCTACAAAGCAGATACCGCCCTCGACAAGATCCAAGTTCCCTATATGGCATCTACCAATGCCCCAGAATACGGCTACCTATGGGCCCTGCTAGAAAACCACATCCTCACCCCAGCTCAAGGGCGCAACATCATCCAGAGCATGATCCACGAAACCCTATTTGACTTGCTCAGTCTCCACCAGGGTTCCTTCACTTTTGAAATGGGCCCAGCTTTGGCTCCTCAACTGACCAGCTTAGAAATTAGCTCGCTGCTGGCCAAGATTGTCAAACAGGTGCAGCAATGGAAGCAGTTTCACCCTCACATTCAGTCGCCCAACCAATGCCCGGTGATTTCAGATCCCTCCGAGCTGCGGGTCGCGCTGCCTGTCAATACCTTTAATACTCTCAGACGCTGGGCAGACGGGCACACTTCGATCCGCCAAATGGCGCGCTACCTCAACCGAGACGTGCTCACTGTCGCTAAGGCGATTTACCCCTTTGTGCAGCAGGGATTGGTGCAAGTATTTTACGAACCCTCTGTTGCCCCCACCAACAACAAAAAAGAATGGTCGTCCCCAGAAACCAAGGTTCCCAGAGTTGTCTGTATTGACGACGACAATACTATTCGCAAAACAGTCGAGTCAATTTTAAATGAACACGGTTACGAAGCTACCACGATCGGCAATCCCCTCCAAGCCCTGAGTTTGGTGTTTCCACTCAAACCCGATTTAATTCTGTGTGACATCGCCATGCCGGAACTCGACGGCTACGAAATTTGCGCTATGCTGCGTAGTTCTAGCGCTTTCCGGCAGACGCCGATCGTTATGCTGACCGGCATCGACGGATTTATCGACCGCGTTAAAGCCCGCATGGCCGGAGCTACAGACTTTTATACCAAACCTTTTGGTGAAAGTGAGTTATTGATGCTGGTAGAAAAATATGTAGGTCCGGGCTACCCTCGGCTCAATCTCTCGGAAAGATTATTAGACCGCTCGCTAGAAGACCAATTAGAAGAAAAATAAATTTCTCACCCATGCCATGATGGGAGCTTTTTTGTACCTGCGGTTAGATCAAGTCTCGGCCGTCACAAAGAGAAAGCTCGCGGACACTATTGGCGATCGCACCATAAACTAGAATGTATAAATCCGCGCGCTGGCGGGCGTCGGTAAAACTCTGTTCAATTTCTAGACCCAAGTGGGTCTAACACGCTCAAAGTGCAAATATAATATACTTGTTCTCCACTTGTAGCCGCTCCGAAAAACTGATGTACAGAGCTACTTATTGCTAGGTATTTCTATACAAAGTCAGAGAGTCCAATTCTCAGTCTTAAGTGACTCCGTTCATGATTGTCGCGACACCAGCCATGTCAACAACTCCTCGCTAATCCGAGTATCGGTTTAGCATTCATCGCAGAAATTACCCAGAGTTTTACCAATTGAGACGGCGGTGGGAGTACAAAGTGATGCTTTAGGAGTTTAATAATTAATTGTTCATAGTCGATTTGAGCTACTTTGTCAGCAAAGGTCGCGCGAATTTATTGATGGCAGTCAATTATTGACGGAGAAAATTTATTGCCAAGGGCCTCCGGCAGTCGCGCCATTCACCCCTTGGCTGTGCCAAGCTTGGCTGTGTCAAGTTTCGAGCATCGAAGTTTCGATCGGGTTCTTCTTGGCGGCGGGAAACCTCAACAATTTGCTAGAAATGCAGGTGTCAGAATTATGATTAGCGGTAGCCCAGACTTTATATTACCAGGACTAGGCGTAGATCCGGCTCCGGAATTCCAAGAACTAGAAACTCCCGAAGGTGAGCTGCACCTGCGGTTCTACGTTCCTTCGGGGAACGAGTTCGCACTGCCAGCGACAGGGATTAGAGAGGTACTATCCCCGTCCCCAGACCGCATGACACCGATCCCCAACGTTTCCTCTTTGCTTTTAGGTACGCTAAATATGAGAGGACGAGTGATTTGGGTGGCAGACCTAGGCCAATTTCTGGGAGACCAAACACCTCTGAACACAGATAGACCCGAAATCCCGATCGTGGCTGTGGAAGACCAAGACACGATTTTGGGGCTGGCAGTCGATCGAATTGTGGGGATGGACTGGCTCGACGTAGAGCAACTGCACTCTCAGAACAATGCACCAGACGGCATGATTCCATTTCTGAGGGGAGAATGGATGTTAGGTGCACCAGCTCAGAAAGTGCTCCGACTGCTAGATCAAGTGAAAATTCTGCGCTCGGCGCGGTGGGCAGCGTGAAATCGATTTTAGATTTGCGATTTGCGATTTTCGATTGAGGTCTAACCATCAACAGTCACACGACTTGAGGCGCGCATCTAAAACATTCAATTCAAGATAAAAATCAAAAATCTCAAATCTAAAATCTAAAATCCAAAGAGGGCGGCAAATGGCAACAAGTACCAACTTTCAGCAGGACTACCAACGGGCAGAAGCGGCCTACATGGATGGCAATTATTCAGAAGCCGCAGCCCTAGTTTATCAATTAGTAGAAGATTTTCCCGAAGACCCCAGCGCTCGCCTGCTGTGCGGACACATTTACTGCTACGGACTGCAACAGTATGAGGTGGCGCGGGAACAGTACACGGTTGTGCTAGGCCTGAGTGACGACCCAAGTTTGGTGGAACACGCTCACAACGGAATTACCTACACAGACCAATTTTTATCTGGAGAGCTGCAAACGGAAAATTTCGAGGCTTTGTCTGCTGAAACTGAATTAGAATTCTACCCAGACTTATCTCTCGATGAAGGGTTAGAAGACCCGGATTTGGGACTTTTCCAAGGAAATTCCCCATCCCTTTCCTATAGAAGTCAATCTCCAGACGACATGGAAAACGAGGACTTGGCCGACTTGGGCATGAGTGGCTTGGGGTGGGAAGCAGAAGACGACGATGGCGCAGGCTCAGTCCCAGATTTAGCCTCACATTCTAACCCCTTTGGTGGCGACAGCGGCGGAATGGCAGCTTATGCTGAGAACTCCGACTCGCTAGACATAGACGAGTTTGCCGACTCGGACTTTGGAGACCCTTTTGCCTTAGATGATGGAGGGTTTGATGCTGCTGACTTGTCTAGCAGCAAACTGTCTGGTTCAAGCGCACCTTACTCAGGAGATTCGTTTTCAGAAGCTCCGACTCAGATGCTCAACGGTCAAAGTTTTGCCTCTTCAGAAACCGGGAATTCCTTCGACTCGAACCAACTAGACTCCCCCATCGGGCCCTCGGACAATTTTGGCGAACCTTTTGGTGCGCTCGATTTGCCAGACGAATTTGACGATAACTCCGACTACGACTACCAATCCCCGCCCCAGAGTGGCCAAAATTACGGTCATAACGCACCTGGGGCCGAAGAGGAAGACCCCTTTGCCGAGGCGATGCCCTCGTCGGGTTTCGGGTCTTCTCGAACTCAAAACAAACAGCCGAATAACGGGTCGGACTACTCGTCAAACTATTCGGTGGCGGAAGACGAAACGCTGTTGATGGGAGGTGCTGTCCCCAACTCTCAAAGCCAAAGGTCGAGCCGGGGACAATTTAATTCAGTCGATCCAGCCTCCTCCAACAGCAACGGTTACAGCGACTCGGAACCCCCGGCATTTGGATCTAGAGACAACTTCGAGTTAGATGCTTTTGATGACGATGCTTTTAGCGATTCTTTCTCTTTCGACGAAAACGAACAAGCGACAGCTTTCGGGGCGTCCGACAAGAACAACAGCGCCTGGTCGTCAAAAACTGGGAACGCTCAAGAACACAGCGACTTTTTAGACGAATTTGACGAATTTGACGATTTGGGCAATTTGCCGGACTTTGATATCTCAGAAGATGCCAGCAGTTCGATATTGACTAGAGGTAACACCAATTTCGGCAACTCGACCAGCGGCATGATGGGAACGACAGGCAGCAGCCTGGACTTTGACAACAGCGATGGCTCAGCAATTCGGGATGACGAGATATTTAGCATAAACGGCCCGGCTGATGCGTCGGTGCCGACTTTTTCTCCCAGTGAAACAGAAGCGCTCGATACTTCGGTAACAGTAGAACAGGGGGGACTGGCTTTCTTGGAAAATGCCCCTTTGTTTACAAAACAGTTGTACACGGCAATCGGGGCGGGACTGGTTTCTCTGGTAGCTGTGGCTTTCGTCACCAACATTGCCTCCTATCAAGCTCTGCGGCAAGACAAACCGGAGGCGATCGTTTATCTGCGCCAAACAGGCTGGGTAATGACCGCAGCAGCAGGCTTTACTAGCTTTTTAACTTCTTGGGGCATCGGCCAGTTGATCGCCAAGCAGGTACGCAAGTCGTCGGATAATTTGCAAGCTCAGTTCGATGCCGTATCTCAAGGAACTTTGGATGCTCGAGCTACGGTTTACTCGGAAGATGAATTTGGTAAAATGGCTGCTAAATTCAACCACATGGCCAAGGTCATCCAAACCACGATTAGCGATACCAGGCGCAAGTCTGACGAGCAGGAACAGGCAAAAGAAGACTTGCAACGCCAAGTGATTCGCTTGCTAGACGACGTGGAAGGAGCGGCCCGGGGTGACTTGACGGTGACTGCGGAAGTGACCGCAGACGTTTTGGGTGCTGTTGCTGACTCGTTTAACTTGACAATTCAAAATCTGCGCGAAATCGTCCATCAGGTGAAGCAGGCGGCGCGGGAGGTCAGCAAAGGTGCTACTGATAGTGCTAAGTTTGCTGGCGATTTGTCTTCCGACGCGCTGCGGCAAGCTGAGGAACTGGCGGCAACGCTCAATTCGGTGCAAGTCCTCACCGACGCGATTCAGCGAGTCGCAGAGAGCGCTAGAGAGGCAGAAGAAGTTGCCCGGGGCGCGGCGGCAACGGCTCTGAAAGGAGGCGAGGCTGTGGAGCGGACGGTGGCCGGGATTTTGGAAATTCGAGAAACCGTAGCAGAAACAACCAGAAAAGTCAAGAGGTTGGCGGAAGCTTCTCAAGAAATTTCTAAGATTGTGGCTTTAATTGCGACGATCGCCTCCCGGACGAATTTGTTGGCCCTCAACGCCAGTATTGAGGCGGCGAGAGCTGGGGAAGCGGGCAGGGGTTTTGCGATCGTGGCAGACGAGGTGCGACAATTGGCAGACCGATCGGCTAAGTCTTTGAAAGAAATCGAACAGATCGTGATGCAAATTCAAAGCGAAACCGGCGCGGTAATGACGGCGATGGAAGAAGGGACGCAGCAGGTTATTGAGGGCACAAAATTGGCAGAACAGGCGAAGCGATCGCTTGAAGATATCATTCAAGTAACTAACCGAATTGACGTGTTAGTGCGATCGATTACTGCCGACACTGTAGAGCAAAACGAAACAGCTCGCGCGGTCGCCAGTGTGATGCAGGCTGTCGAGCTGACCGCTCAGGAAACGTCCCAAGAAGCGCAGCGAGTTTCGGGTGCTTTGCAAAATTTGGTGGGCGTTGCTCGCGACCTTTTGACATCGGTGGAAAGATTCCGAGTAGAAACAGCAGAAAGGCAGTAATCAATTGTCTAATGCTTTTTTTGCTGGCTGATTTACAAGCACGTTAGTGTGGCAAAAATGGCAGACAAAAAGCAACCTCGCAGTGTTGAAACCGCTGCGGGGATGCCAATCCAACACCTAAACAAAGTAGGAGTTGCACAGATGGACGATAACATAGTAGAGGTAATACCTGGTATATTTGGTGAAGTTCAGCCGACGGGCTGTATTATCTCTACCCTAACCAAATCTAGCAGTGGCTATGCCAATAAAAGACTTCGCATTAACGGTGAATGGAAAACGTTTACTGTCCACCGTTTAGTATTAGAAAATATCTTAGGTCGTCCGATTAGACCGGAATACTTTGCTTGCCACACTTGTGATGTCCGCAACTGCATTAATCCAAACCATTTATGGGAAGGTTCTAGACTGGAAAATTCTCAAGATAGGTTTAAGAAAGGACGAATTAAAGATGTAGGAAGTACATCTGCGCCGAAACCTCAAAAACAAGTGCGAGGCATAGAAGTAATTCCAGGCATTCGCGCTGAAATACAGCCGAACGGCTGCATGATTTGTACCTTGGCTAAAAGAAGTGATGGTTACGCCATTAAAGGTACTAAAATTAAGGGCAAAACTCAAAGCTTCTACGCTCACAGACTGGTACTGGAACACAAACTGGGAAGACCTGTCAAACCCGGTTATTTTGCTTGTCACAGTTGCGACGATCGCGGTTGTGTCAATCCCGACCATTTGTGGGAAGGAACCCCCGCCGATAACTCCCGCGATGCTATAGAAAAAAACCGCTTTCCTTTCGTTCCAGGCAAGATATGTCCTAACCGCAAACTCAAACCCGAACAAGTGCGGGAGATTCGCTATCTTTTAAGTGAGGGCATATCGAAAGCAAAAATAGCCAGGACATTTGCCATATCTCGCAGCCAGATTATTCTCTTGGCAAGGGGCGAGATATACAGAGACTTTTTCTAGAACTACTAACATAGACCCAATACAATAACGCTTAAAATCAGGAATAAAACTATGCTGCCGGAGCAACAACAGAGGATAATGGGCTACTTTATTGAGGAGGCAAAAGACCACCTCAATACGATCGAACAAGGCTTGCTGAATCTGCAAACCACGATCGAAGACCCAGAACTGGTCAACGAAGTATTTAGGGCCGCTCACTCTGTCAAAGGAGGAGCAGCAATGCTGGGGCTGACGAGCATTCAGCAAACAGCTCACCGACTAGAAGATAGTTTTAAAGTTTTAAAAGAGTGCAGCGTTAAAGTAGACCAACAGCTAGAGTCCCTGTTTCTGCGAATTTTTGACACGTTGCAAGGGCTGTTAGAGCAACTGTCGGGGCCTTTTGGACTGACAGAAGAATTGGGAGAACAGATGGTTCGAGAATTAGAACCAGTATTTGAAGAACTCAACGGACACTTGGGGGGACTCGTTGGACACGGAGAACACCATGCAGACGAGAGCTACGCGATGCCAGTACCCGAACAAGTTATGGCGGGGGTGGGAGTCGGGGCCTTTGCCTCATCAAAGAGTTTTCCAGATTCGCGGTCAGTTTACGCACCTGATGTCAGAGAAACAGAAGACAGCGCGCTGCTGCTAGTATTTGACTCAGACGTGCCGGCGAGGATGCGGGAACTCCTGCAAGAGTTCAAACAGCCCGAAGGTCTAGAAAGCAGGCGGCAACTCAAGAATATTTGTCGGAACTTGCTCAGGGCAGGGGAAGAATTTGAACTGCCCTGCTGGATAGAATTGATCCAAGCTGTATCCAAGGCGATCGCCAACCCAGAAAATAGCTACCGCACCTTAGCCCCAACGGTGATCAAAGACATCAAACAAGCGCAAGAACTGGTAATTTCTGGTCTAGAATCGTCGATCGCACCAAGCGCAAAACTTCTGTCACTGCAGCCGGCTGTTCTAGTTCCAGAAACAGATTTTGAAGATTTGCTGGCCTTTGCTCAACCGAGTAAATCCGGGAAAAATGTGGTTTCTGTTGAGGATGAGGCCTGGGATCTGGTCGGTTCGGGCGATGCCCCGGATGGATTGAACAAGTTGCTGCCGACTATTTCTGGGCTGAGTATAGACGAGCTGTTCGACCAACTCGACAGCGGCGACAGCAACGATGACAGTGGCATTCGATCGTCCCAGTTCGACGAAGATTCCGCCTTCGCAGAATCGGATATGGAGACGGGTGCTTTTAGAGGCTCGACCCGCACAGGCCCAGAAGTGGGCGCTGCAGAACTCAACACGTTAGCTGACTTGTTTGACGGCGAGTCCCCCGATCTCGACGGCGCTTGGGAAGAAGAAGAAGACCTCGAATATGCACAGTCTTCTGGGATATCGGCAGCGGGAATGCTGGGTTTAGACGACGACAATTCCGGCGATTTTACTGATTTGTTGTTTGACGAATACGATGCGGAAAGTTCCGAAATGAACAGGACGCCTCCGATTGACGACCTGACAAGTTTGTTTGGCGAGGATTTGCTGTTTGGAGAGGAGGCACAGGACTCGGCAGTAGCTGGCGGTCAGAAAAATGGGGGTTCTAGCCAGCGGTTAACTCGCAAACAGCTTAAAAAGGGTAACGGTAGGGGCGGTTTGGAGCGGCGAGACGACACGGTGGCCCCAGCCAGGGGACAAGCTGACGAAGATGCTCTCGGTACGCTGTTGGACGAAGTGGCGGCCCAAACTTCCGCTGGTGTTACGGACAATTCTGATTTCGATAACTTGTTCGGCGATTTAGGCTTATCTGAGGCAACAGGTGGGCCGGCAGTCTCTTCGGAGTATTCCCTGAAGTCTGAGGCTTTAGACGGAGAATCGAAGAAGCCTGCAGCAGGGGGGGGCAATAATGATTCAGCGGATGCCGAAGCGCTTGCTCTCCCTGAAATGGATGATTTCGAGTTGCTCTCTGAGCTTGGCGAGGACTCGGATTTGAGCGAGCTGTTGGGGATTACTTCTAATTTCCTTTCTTCAGAAGACGAAGGTGGGGAGAACGGGGGCGATCGAGATCAAGCTGCAAACATCCCACAAAATGAGGAAATGGGCAACGTTCTTAACATGACATCAAATTCTGATTTAGATATCTCTGCGGATGAAAACTGGCTAGAAGATGCTTTCGGCATGGAAGACGAGTCTGTGCAATCGCTCAACCTGGAAGTGGAGGATACAGATTTAGATGCGCTGTTTGGGGATATGACCTCGGACGCGATTTCTGAGGATGAACAGACTGTGCGGGATCGGCAAGGAGCGGCTACTTCCCGAGAAGCCGCAGATTTGACTGAGCTGTTCGGTTCTGTACCTACTGGTACTGAGTATGACGGAGAAGCTTCGGGGCAAGCCCGTGGCGGTTGGCCCAATGATGGGGATTCAGAATTGCTGAGTGCGGATGTGGGAGTTGATGAGGGCGACTTGGGGAGTTTGTTCGAGAACAATGGTGCGACTGTTTCCGACCAAGGCTTGGCAAATTCGGCAGAGGTTGAACTTGGGGCTTTGTCGGATGATCGTCCTGAGTCGGAAATTTCAAATGTCGAATCTGATGAGGGCGCAGCTTTCGATTTCTTGGAGGATATGTTTGGGGAGGGCATGGTGCAGCAGGGCGATGCTGGAGCGGTGCCAGATGACGGCGCTGCTGTGGCTCAAGAGGAGTTGTCTGCCCAACCTCCCGATGGTTTGTTCGACGAGGCGAGTGCGGATTTGTTCGATCGAGCCGAAACAGATGTCGCCGGGGAGTATGAGGGCGAAGATGATTTGTTTGATGCCCTGGAAACTGATTTTTCGAGTGTGGATTTAGAGGCACTGCCTGCTGAATCTCTCGATGGTATGTTTGAGGGCGATGCTGACTTGCTCTCGGCGATGGAAACCGGGGCTACTCTCAACAACGCAGAGTTGGAGGGTTTTGATGATTTGTTGGATTCGATCGATGCTGAGGTTCTGGTGACTTCGGAACTGACGACGGGCTTTTGGGACGCCGAGGACGAGTCGGCCGAGGCAGATTCCTCGGAGTTGGAAGAGGGATCGCTGGCAGACTTCTTTGACGAGGGCGAATCAGGCGATGAGGATGATGCCGAAGGCAATTTTGACGATTTAGAAGCTCTATTAATCGCAGGGGGTGCGGGAGCTGTAATAGCAGCTTCTGCGAGTAAAAATCAGAGTCCGGTAAATACAGAAGTTTTCTCGGATCTCGAAGAACTCCTCAGCGAGAGCGCAACTATGCCGGAAATTTCTGCACCGGCGACAACTGCCAGTAAAGCCGCGCGCGCTGCTGCCGAAGAGAGCGACGACGAATTTGGCGATTTGGAAAAACTGCTGGAAGATCCCAAGGACAGCGGCCGCCAAGGGGAAGGCAATATGGGGCCGTCGGCGATCAACAGACCCAGGCGCAATATGCGCGGGTACGGGCTCGGCGACCAGACAATGCGGGTGCCGATCAAGCAACTGGATAACCTCAGCAATTTGATGGGGGAACTGGTGGTGAACCGCAACAGTTTGGAGCAAGACCAAGAACGGATGCGGCAGTTTTTGGACAATTTGCTCCACCAGGTAACGCTGCTGAGCGATGTGAGCCAGCGGACTCAGGATTTCTACGAGCGGAGTCTTTTGGAGATTGCTTTGCTGGCAAACCGTCAGGGACATCGATCGGCCTGGCGCTCTGAGGATTCGGCCCACACGAGGGAAAGTGCCTGGAGACCGGAGGAAATGGACAGGTTTACTCCTTTCCACAGTTTGGCTCAGGAGATTATTGAGCTGATCGTGCGGGTGCGGGAGTCAGCGGCGGACATTGAGTTTTTAGTGGATGAGGCGGATCAGGTAACTCGCCAACTGCGCCAAGTTACGACTCAACTGCAAGAAGGTTTGACTCGCGCCCGGATGAAGCCGTTTGCGGAGACGACGGACAGGCTGTTCCGGGCGGTGCGGGAAATTGCGATTAAGTGCGGGAAGCAGGCTCAGTTGCAGGTTGAGGGTAAGGAGATTTTGATCGACAAGATGATTGTGGATCAGCTATATGACCCGATGACTCACTTGGTGAACAATGCCATTACTCACGGGATCGAAGCGCCGGAGGTGCGTCTGGCGGCTGGGAAGCCTGCAGTGGGCAGGATTACGATTCGCGCTTTCCACCAAGGGAATCAAACGGTGGTTTCGGTTTCTGACGACGGGGCGGGAATTGACCCGCAAAGGGTGAAGGCGAAGGCGATTAAGCAGGGTATGCTGACGGCGGCTCAGGCTCAGAGGATGTCTCGCTCGGAAGTTTACGATTTGCTGTTTATGCCTGGTTTCAGCACTCAGGAACAGGCGACGGAGTACGCCGGCCGGGGGGTCGGTATGAATGTGGTGCAGACTTCCTTGCAGGAGATTCGGGGAACTGTGTCGATCGATTCAACCATCGGCAAGGGGACTGTGTTTACCATCCGTTTACCTCTGGTGTTGAGCATTTCTAAGGCTCTGACTTGCATTAGCGATCGAGCTCGCATTGCTTTCCCGATGGATGGGGTCGAGGATATGATCGATGTGCCTCGCGATCAGGTGACGACGGGGGCGGACGGTTTGCCTTGCATTGAGTGGCGGGGTCAAAGCTTGCCGTTCCGGCCGCTGCGGGATTTGCTGGCTTACAACCGCCATTTGGGACGGGGCAGTGTTTACGGGTTTAATACTGACGATGACATGATTTCGGTGATCGTGCTGCGGTCTGCAGGCAATTTCTTGGCGGTGCAGGTGGATCAGGTTTCGACGGAACAGGAAATTGTGATCAAACCGTTGGAGGGGCCGGTGCCGAAGCCGATCGGGATTGCTGGGGCCACGGTGCTCGGAGACGGTCGGATCGTGGCGATTGCAGACGTTCTGGAACTGATCGATTTGGCTACCGGAAGGCTGCGTAAGGACACTGGCGGTACGCTTTGGGATGAGAGCGAGAAGGCTACTAAGGAGGCGGAAATCGAGAAGACTGAGCCGACTGTGCTGATTGTGGATGACTCGATTACGGTGCGATCGCTCTTGTCGATTACTTTCGAGAAGTCTGGCTATCGTGTGGAAGAAGCTCGCGACGGTAAGGAAGCTTGGGAAAAGATGAAATCTGGTCTGCCTTGCGATATCGTGTTCTGCGATATTGAGATGCCGAGAATGGACGGTTTGGAACTACTTTCTCGGATGCAGAAAGATGCTGTTTTGTGTGAATTGCCGATCGCGATGTTGACTTCTCGCGGTGCTGACAGACACCGCCAAATGGCTTACAGTTTGGGCGCGAAGGGCTATTTCACTAAGCCTTATTTGGAGGAGCAATTGCTTGATGCTGCTTCTCGGATGTTGAAAGGTGAGGTTGTTGGTGCTCCGGTTGGTGTGTAATGTGTAAATCGGCATTTATCTGCGGTTGAAAAATGCGAATTTGTTAACCACAGATAAGAATTGATAGACGCGGATTCACGCAGATAATCTCTAATTTATCTGCGTGAATCTGTGTTTATCTGCCTCTATCTGCGGTTGCAAAAATGGGAATTTGTTAACCGCAGATGAAAATGGATTAACGCGGATTGACGCAGATGTTCGATCGCGCTTTCGGTTTTGGTGGTAGGCTGGGAATGTGGGGTGTAGCGGAAGGGCGAGGGGTTATTAATGAACGCTGAAGAACTTTTAGAAAAATACGCTAAAGGCGCTCGTCAATTTGCGAAAGCACAGTTAAGTGGGGCAGACCTTAAAGGTGCTGATTTGAGTGGCATCAACTTAGACAATGCAAATCTTTCAGGTGCAGATTTGAGTGAAGCAATTCTAACAGGTGCATACCTTCAAAGTACAAACCTCACTAAAGCATCGCTGAGAGGTGCTAATTTAAGTTGCGCCATTGCTGGCTCAGCGAATCTCAACTGGGCAGACTTTAGCGGTGCAGATTTGACCAGGGCTAACCTTAGTAGTGCTCTTTTAAATTATGCTGACTTAGAGCGGGCAACTCTGATAGCAGCAAACTTAAATAATGCTAAATTAGTTCGCACCAATTTAGACGAAGCAAATTTGAGCGGTGCAAGTCTAGATAGTACGGACATACGTCTAGCTTCTTTGTATAAAGCAAACCTAAGTAAAGCGAATCTGAATAAGGCTGATTTGACTGAGGCAGATTTGCGGGAAGCTGACTTAACTATGGCAAATTTGAATGAGACAAATTTGACTGAGGTAAAACTTCAAAAAGCTAAGTTTCCGAAAGCTATTCTGCACGGCGTTGATCTGTCAAGAATGAATTTGACTAATGCAAATCTAGAAAGAGCCAATCTGCGAGGAGCCAACTTAATGAGAGCAAATCTAAGTACAGCAAGTTTGAAAAGGGCAGACTTGACTGGTGCTCAAATCTATGGCTGGAATATCGAAAATGCAGACTTAACTGGTACAATAATGCCCGATGGAGAAATCTACCAGCCTGAAACCTCTGACGGAGAAATCTATCAGCCTGAAACTTCGGAAAAATTATCCCAAAAAGTAACATCTATGACGCGCAAAATTATTCGTACTGACAAAGCACCGGCACCCGTGGGCCCTTACAATCAAGCGATCGCCGCAACGGGCACTATGCTGTTTGTAGCTGGTCAAATTGCGATCGACATTAGACTAAACGATATTGTCTACACCGACGACGTGGCAAAACAAACCGAACAAGTTATGGCAAATCTCGAAGCCATTCTCACAGAAGCCGGCGCTACTTGGTTGGATGTGGTAAAAACTACGGTTTTCCTCAAAGATATGAATGATTTTGCTGCTGTGAATGCGGTTTATGCGAAATATTTTGATGCGGAAACTGCACCGGCGCGCGCTTGTGTGGAGGTTTCGCGTTTGCCGAAAGATGTGTTAGTTGAGATTGACTGCATTGCTGTGATTTGATTTCATCTTCTGTTAGATGCCCGGCTTATTCAAGAAGTCGGGTATCTGGAATATTCTGTTTTTTTAATGTTTTTGCAGTTGGGAAACTTGAATTTTCGGCAATTCTTTCCATTCGGGTTCAATGGGTGAGTAGCAACAGTAGCACACCGCTAAACAGTCGTATTCAGCATTCGGAATTTCAGGCGTGTACTCTTCTACGCGCGAAACCTCCCAATCTCCCCAGCGAACGTGAGTGCTGGCAGCAGGGAATTTAGGATCGGCACTCTCCTTAAATTGGGCAAAGTTTCGCAGGCGATCGCCCGTTTGAGGCAGAGGTTTGTCTGAGTAGTCGTAGTGTTCTGCTAGGATGCTCGTAAGAGCACCCGTATGGGAAAGCAATCTATCCTCCCATCCAGGGGAAGAAAGCGATTCAGTTTTGAAAATGATCAACCGTTTTGGCATTGATTTATTCCTCTCTCTCATGTTCGGGTTCGTATGGATTCGGTGGAAACTCTGTCAACCCTTCAAAGACACAATCAACCTTAAGTATCGAATCGTTTGTTTTTTCCCATCGGATTAATTCCCATCCCTGACGCTTAGCCATTTGATCGCATTTCTCTGGATCAGTTGCACTATGACGGCTAATATTCTCGTCTGGATCGTAGCGAGGTCTTAATGTCATCTTTATCTGTGTTTTTCTACACACGCTGATGAAAATAAAACCTGCTATCTTCACCTGCGATGTCTGGGGTTTACAAGCCTATATCCTATCATTTATAGTAACTACCTCAGCATACTTTATATTTTTTTGAGTCACCCTCTGCTGGGACTTCATTTATGTCGTTGCGGTTTCAACCGCCGAGGGTAAAGTGCGCGACTTTATTAACTTCTACAGCCGATCGCACTTTTGTCGATCTGTCGCTGTCGCGCACCTACTCTCAAATCAATCTGAAACAATCAGATTTAATCTCAATTAGCAATTAGCAATTACTAATCACCAGTTAGCAATTAGCAATTAGCAATTACTCTATAAGTAATTACCAATTACCAACCGTAAACTATTTATTCAGCGCTTCGCGGGCGGCTACCGCTTCGTCGGGATGAATATTCAAGCGGGTCAAATTAATTCGACCTTTATTGTCAATTTCTCGCACTTTGACAATCACTTCATCGTTCACAGCTAACTCGTCTTCCACTTTGCCAACGCGGTAGTCGGCTAACTGGGAAATGTGAATCATTCCTTCTTTTCCGGGCAAAATTTCCACAAAAGCGCCGATCGGAATAATTCGAGTTACGCGGCCAACATACACATCTCCTGCATTCAACTTGCGCGTCATGCCTTGGACAATGTTGTAAGCCCGCTGAGCTTTTTCGCTGTCGTTGCCAGCAATTGTCACGGTTCCGTCGTCTTCGATGTCTATTTTGACACCGGTTTCTTCGGTGATGGCTTTGATCGTTTTGCCACCTGGCCCAATTACCAAACCGATAAATTCTGGATCGATTTTCAGGGTTAGCAAACGCGGTGCAAACGGCGACATTTCCTTGCGGGGAGTGTCGATGGTTGCCAGCATTCTTTCTAAAATGTGCAGTCTGGCCGGTTTGGCTTGGCGGATGGCGGTGGCAATCACATCTAAGGGCAAACCTTTGATTTTCATGTCCATCTGCAAAGCAGTAATCCCGGTGTCGGTACCGGCTACTTTGAAGTCCATGTCGCCTAAAAAGTCTTCAATTGCCTGAATGTCAGTCAAAATTCGGACTTCATCGCCTTCTTTAATTAAGCCCATTGCCGCGCCGCTGACGGGTTGGGAAAGGGGAACGCCTGCATCCATTAATGCTAGCGTTGAGGCGCAAACTGAACCCATTGAGGTCGAACCGTCGGAAGAAAGGATTTCGGAAACTACGCGAATCACGTAGGGGAAATCTTCTTTGGATGGCAAAACTGGCAGTAAAGCGCGTTCTGCGAGGGCTCCGTGACCGATTTCTCGGCGTCCGGGCGATCGCATCGGCTTGGTTTCTCCCACGGAAAACGGCGGGAAATTGTAGTGATGTAGGTAGCGTTTGTCTTGCTGCGGGTGCAAGTCGTCTCCTAAGTCTTGGGCGTCGCCTGGGGTTCCCAGGGTAGCTGCGGACAACACTTGAGTCAAGCCCCGATTAAACAACGCACAGCCGTGTACTCGCGACGGCAGCACGCCTACGCGACAAGAAACGGGTCGCACCTCGTCTAGCTTGCGACCGTCTACACGGATGCCATCTTCGAGGATCTGCTTCCGCATCATTTTTTTGGTAACGTCTTTGAAAACGTTGCCGATCGCCTTGCTGTTGGCGGTGGCGGCTAGTTTTACCGGATCGTCTTCCGAGAGTTCGGCGATCGCAGATTCGACTGCATTTGCCTTAACTTCGTCCAATGCTGCATTCCGTATTGTTTTGTCTTTTTCAAATCTTGACAAAATGATGCGGATGGGTTCTTGGGCGCGATCGCGAATGAAGGTTTCCAGGGCCGAATCTTGCGATGGCCGTTCTTCTACCACCAAATCGATGCCCAATTCCGCCATAATTTCGCGCTGGGCTTGAATCAAGTCACAGGCTGCTTCATAGCCGAAGTCGATCGCCTCGATGATATCCTGTTCCGGCAATTGGTTGGCGCCGGCTTCTACCATGATTACTCCGTCAGGAGAACCAGCTACCACGAGATCCAACTCGCCTTCTCTGATTTCGCTGTAGGTTGGGTTGATGATGAAATCGTCCCCTACCAAACCGACTCGCACTGCCGCCATCGGCCCGTAAAACGGCATTTTCGCCAGCAGTATCGCCACCGAAGCCCCCGTCACCGCCAAAACGTCCGGCGGCACTTGTTCGTCCATCGAAACCGTTGTGGCTACAACTTGGATGTCATCTCGCAGCCAGCTTGGAAATAGCGGACGCAGCGGTCGATCGATCAAACGGCCAGTCAAAGTCACTTTTTCCGGGGGGCGCCCTTCCCTTCGCAAAAATCCACCGGGAATTTTACCGCCAGCGTAAAGTCTCTCTTCGTAATCCACCAACAGGGGCAGGAAATCAATTCCTTCTCTCCCCTGCGATCGAGTCGCTGTCACCAAAACTGCCGTGTCACCCGACTGAATCAAAACTGCACCGCCTGCTTGAGGCGCTAGTAAACCAATCTTCAGTCTAATATCCCGTCCATCGAAGGATATTGACTTGTCTATCTCTACCATGTAGCACTGCTTCCTTATCTACCACATTCTTTCTCTGTCGGGATCGTAACATTACCACAGGATGTTTGAGAGTCCGACGCCAAAAGACAGGGATAATCGCGTCGCGATCGACTCTCTGTGTCTCGATTCTAAGCATTTATACTCTAAAATTATTTTTGGCAGTCTGGGGTCGGTTCTCCGGTCGATCGCCCGCTAAACGCCTTCCATAGATGGTACGATGAATTTTCGTTTGGGAATTGGGACGTTGAAGGAAGAAGAAGGAAGAAGGAAGAAGGAAGAAGGAAGAAGGAAGAAGGAAGAAGGATTTAGTTATCTAGGACAGGGAAGAAGCGGTAAGGTCCGCACGGCTCACCTAAATATACAGGTTCTACCTAATTCCTATCAGGCTCAAAATATCCTCGGTTTGTTTTAAATAAAAATTTCATAAATTCCATATAAATGCTGTAGTCAACCTCGCACTTAAATACAAATATCAGGGTAAAAAAATATGGCTATTTTACACGGCAGTTGGCTCGTAGAGAATGAAACAAGTTGCTTATTTATTTGGGGAGAAACTTGGCGAAAAATTGGGGCAATTGAAACCAGGGAATCGGGGCTAAATTTACCGCATCCCTTAGCAATGACAGAATCGGAATTTAAGACTTTCCTAAATTCCTTGCAGCAGTCGGGAAAACTGGATTGGCAATTACCGGAAACCGCAGAAAATCCATCGGAAAAAAGCAAAAAAACTAGGCGGTCTCCCAAAACTCAAAACGCAGAAATTACCGCCCCAAACTCCTCAATTAAAAGGGAAATTCGGGCGATCGCACTTCCCACCCAAATCTCAGAATCGAACGCAAACCTGATGCCGCAGCACTCAGCAGCAGCACTTGAGGAACCAGCTAAAACCGACGAAATTTACCTTTATCCCTGGCAAGTAGAGGGTTTTTGTCTCAACCCTCAAGCAGCTTTTGTTTTCTTGCAATCACTACCGCTTAACAGCACGGAACCAGACTCTTTTGTTGGCTCAGATTTACGTTTTTGGTCTCATGTTGCTAGGTGGAGTTTGGATTTGTTGGCAAGATGCAAATTCTTGCCTGGATTGGAGAAACAGTCCGACGGTTCTGCTATTGCGAAATGGCAACCGTTGTTAGATAGTTCCACAGACATACTCCGCCTCGGCACTTTTGTCAAGCAAATGCCAACTGCTTGCCGAACATATCAATCGAAGGAAGAAGGAAGAAGGAAGAAGGAAGAAGGAAGAGGGGAAAAGGAAGAAGAATCGAGTCAATTGCCTTTAGCGGTGGATTTGCCGAGGGGGGCTGAGGAATTAGTGTTAGGCTTTTTGAGCAGTATTGTAGATAGTCAAGTGCGATCTGCTGGTAGCTCTACTTTAGACATCAAAGCAGTTTCTCCTGTGCGCGACTGGCTGCAAGCTTTGCAGCAGGAATCTGGGATTGTGCAAGTAGAAACAGCAGCATTGGAAAACTTGGCAACCAAGCTGAGTGCTTGGACTGCACCGCTGCAAAACCAATTATCTCAACAAAGTCAATTTCGCACTTGCTTTCAACTCATACCGCCGTCTCCTGGTAAAGCAAACTGGAATTTAAATTATTGCTTGCAAGCTGCAGATGAAACGGAATTTTTGGTTGACGCGACAACTATTTGGAACAACTCAGTCGAGCGTTTGGCTTATGCGGGGCGGACAATAGAATTGCCCCAAGAAACTTTGCTCAGCGGCTTGGGTTTAGCCTCCAAACTTTATCC
This sequence comes from Microcoleus sp. Pol10D4, assembly GCF_036701555.1. Lineage (NCBI taxonomy): Bacteria > Bacillati > Cyanobacteriota > Cyanophyceae > Oscillatoriales > Microcoleaceae > Microcoleus > Microcoleus sp. Pol10D4. Next base: position 69,360 of record NZ_JAUBRA010000016.1, on the reverse strand, counting down.
CTTAATTGAACCGACTTTGCAAGCACAGCGGCCTCAATCTTGCCAATTAAATCCGCTGCAAGCTTACGAGTTTATTAAGTCTGTAGCTTGGCGGTTTGCTGATAGCGGCTTGGGCGTAGTTTTGCCGCCGAGTTTGACAAAGACAGATGGTTGGGCGAGTCGTTTGGGTTTGAGCATTCAAGCGGAAACTCCGAAAGTGACTCCGGCGAAAGGCGGGGTGGGATTGCAAAGTCTGCTAAATTTTAAGTGGGAATTGACGATCGGCGGACAGCGCCTTTCTAAGGCAGAATTTGACAGATTGATCGCGTTGAATTCGCCTTTGGTGGAAATTAACGGCGAGTGGGTAGAGTTGCGCGCGCCGGATGTAAAAGCGGCTCAAACTTTTTTTGCCAGCCGCAAAGAGCAAATGACTCTTTCTTTGGAGGATGCTTTGCGTTTGGCGTCGGGCGATTCTCAGATGATCGAGAAACTGCCTGTGGTGAATTTTGAGGCTACGGGTCAACTTCAGGAATTGTTGAATACTTTGAGCGATAATCAAGCGGTAAGTGCGATCGCAACTCCGGCTAGTTTCCGAGGACAATTGCGGCCTTATCAAGCGCTAGGAGCCGGCTGGTTAGCATTCTTAGAACGCTGGGGTTTAGGTGCTTGTCTCGCGGACGATATGGGATTGGGAAAGTGCATTCTACCACAAAGTTTGCTTTTTGTCAATGGTTTTTTACAAAAAGCTGAAAAAATATGGGAAGCTTATGCCGGAAAAACAGAATTCGACGGTGAGGGCTTTTGGTCCGAACCTAACGAGCAATTACTGGTAAATTCCATAAATCAGGAAACAGGCAAAATTGTACAGGCGACTATTCGACGACTTTATCGCCAGCAAGTGCAAGAAAAGTTGCGAACAATCAAACTACAAGATGGTAGCAGCATCACAATTACCCGCCGCCACAAATTGTTAGGACGCGATGGCTGGACAAATGACCTCAAGGTTGGAGATTATGTTTGCGTTCCTGCTAAATTGTATTGGGAAGGAAAGCCGGAAGATCCCGATTTGGTCAAGTTTCTGGCTTGGCAGATTGCTGAGGGATATGAGCAGCGCGATCAAGCAATGCTCACAATAACGCAGAAAGATGTGGCAGTTCTTGAAGAATTGCGTTTCACACTTCACCGTTTAAGCAAAAAGTATGGGATAAAAATAAATAATCCTGCTGTTCGTACTCCCGGTAAGGAAAGAGCAGCATATTTAGCTGTGTGTAGTCGATCGTACCAAAGCTTTCTTGAGGCTAAAGGCTACGAGTGGGGAAAGCTGTCAGCCGAGAAAAGCTTCCCGCAATTTATCATGCAAGCCAATCTTGACAGCATACGAATTTTCCTCAAAAACTACTTTGATGCTGAAGGTTCTGTCATTCCTAAAATGCGGACTATCGAAATTAGCACCGCTTCGCCTTTAATCATCCAACAACTTTCTACACTGCTGCGGCGCTTTGGAATTTGGCTGCGAATCGCCACTAAGCAGAAACGCGCCACCAATGGCAGCGGTATTTTTCGCACGTATTACATCGGCACTTTCGGCGGTAACTCAGCGCGCATATTTTTGCAGGAAATTGGCTTCGGTGATTCCGAAAAACAGCGTAAATTAGAGCAGATTTGCGAAGTTAGTGCCAATACAAATGTCGAAGGAATTCCGGTTTCGGATCTTGTTGCCGATGCAGTGGAGATGACCAAACTGCCACTACGGCATTTCGGAATGCACAATCCTGTTTATATTAACGGTTCCCAGCAGTTTTCCCGCATCAGCCTAGGAAAGGTGGTAGCAGGTATGGAAAATGTGCTTGGTGGTTCCGCAGAACATGAGTACCGCCAGCTAAAGCCTTCTAAATGGACGAATCAGACCCTAGAGGCTTATGCAAATCTCAATGTAGCGCAGCTAGATAGTGTCCGAGAAAATTTGCAACTTATACTCGATCGCGAAGTATTTTATTGCAGAATAGAGGAAATTGAGGATTTTGAGTACAGCGGGTGGGTCTATGATTTTGAGGTGGGCAAACATCACAATTTTGTTGCCAATAATATCTTGTGCCACAATACTATTCAGCTAATTACTTTTCTGCTGCATTTACAAGAACAAGATGCCCTAGAAGCGCCAACATTACTGGTTTGTCCCACATCAGTATTGGGCAACTGGGAGCGCGAAGTCAAGAAATTTGGCCCGACGCTAAAAGTGTTAGTTCACCACGGAGACAAACGCGCTAAAGGCAAAGCCTTTGCGGCTGAAGTTAAGGGAAAGGATTTAATAATTACCAGTTACGCCCTGGTGTTTCGCGATGCGAAGGAATTTCAAGGCATTAAGTGGCAAGGATTGGTTTTAGATGAAGCGCAAAATATTAAAAATTCCGAGGCTAAGCAGTCGCAAGCGGTGCGGCAAATCGAGGCATCTTTTAGAATTGCGCTGACGGGAACTCCGGTGGAAAATAGACTGCAAGAATTGTGGTCTATCTTGGAGTTTCTGAATCCCGGATATTTGGGGCCGCGCAATTTCTTTCAGCGCCGATTTGCAATTCCGATCGAGAAATACGGAGATAGGGAATCATTGCAGACTTTGCGATCGCTCGTTCGGCCTTTCATCCTCCGCCGCCTGAAAACAGACAAAGAAATCATCCAAGATTTGCCCGAAAAACAGGAGATGACTGTATTTTGCGGGCTGGCCAATCAACAGGCGGTATTATATCAGAAAATAGTCGAAGAGTCAATAGCTGAATTAGAGTCAGCCGAAGGTATTCAGCGCCGGGGAATGATTCTGGCTTTGCTGGTAAAACTCAAGCAACTTTGCAACCATCCGGCTCTGGTGAAAGCAGAAGCTAAGCCGAAAGAATTGGAGATTAAGAGTCAGGAATCGGGGAAATTGCAGCGGTTGGTGGAAATGTTAGAAGAGGTGATCGCTGAGGGCGATCGGGCTTTAATTTTTACTCAGTTTGCCGAATGGGGAAAACTCCTGAAACCGCATCTAGAACAGCATTTAGGGCGAGAAGTTTTGTTCTTGTACGGAGGAATTCGGCAACAGCAGCGGGAAGAAATGATCGATCGCTTCCAGCACGACCCCCAAGGCCCGCCGATTATGATATTATCCTTAAAAGCGGGCGGCACAGGTTTGAACTTAACCAGAGCAACCCATGTTTTCCACTATGACAGATGGTGGAATCCCGCAGTAGAAAATCAGGCAACTGACCGCGTATTTCGCATCGGCCAAACCCGCAACGTGCAAGTCCACAAATTTGTCTGCACGGGCACGTTAGAGGAGAAAATACACGATATGATCGAGAGCAAAAAAGCTTTAGCCGAACAAGTGGTCAGTGCCGGTGAAAACTGGCTCACCGAACTCGATACAGACCAACTTCGCAATTTACTAATTCTCGATCGCAATGCTATTATAGAAACGGAAGAAGAATAATGTGTTTAATTTTCTTCGGTTTCTCATGAGGACTTTAGTTCTCAAAAATCCGAGGAATTACGCACTCTGACCACAGAAACCGGGTTTATTACCAGAATTAAAGGTTAGAGTCCCGTTTTTTCGTAAAAAACCAGGTTTCTGACTCTCCCAGATAACTAAAGCTTTCTTCCTTCTTCCTTCTTCCTTCTTCCTTCTTCCTTCTTCCTTCTTCCTTCGGCTTATGATTGACAGAGAATGGTGGACACAACAGTGGTTAGATTTAATCAATACCTACCGCTTCAAAAAACGCTTAGAACGCGGCTGGCAATATGCGCGCGAAGGTAAAGTTCTCAGCATTAACTTCCCTAACCAAGAAGTAATCGCCGTAGTTCAAGGAACAGATCCCAAACCCTATCAAGTTTCTTTAGGACTCGACACATTGAGCGATGAAGATTGGGATTATGTGATTGAAAATATGTCGCAAAGAGCAGTTTTTTCAGCTAAACTACTAGCAGGAGAAATGCCGCACAATATTGAAGATGTATTTGCAGCAGCAGGCAAAACGCTATTTCCGTTAAGCTTGTCAGATATTCGATCGCGCTGTAGCTGTCCTGACCCCAAAAACCCTTGCAAACACATCAGTGCAGTATACTACTTATTGGGCGATCGCTTCAGTGAAGACCCCTTCGTACTCTTTCAAATGCGGGGGAGAACCAAAGAGCAAATCTTGACAGCACTCCGTCAAAGACGAGGTACACAAGGAGAGGAAAATTCCCAACTCAACTCCGGCGAAAATGCCCCCACTACGAATTCTAAATTGCCAAAGGTCGATCGCTTTTGGGAATACAATCAGCAGCTAGAATCATCTTTAGTAGTTATTGTACCCCCACCCAGCAGCGAAACAGTATTAGATATCTTAGGCCCAATTCCCCTCGCCACCGACGGAAAAGGAACCGCTAGCAAATCATCGCCCGCATCTGACGCACTCAAGCAGCATTTTAGCAAAATCTACCAAGCAGTTAGCCAGCAAGCAGTTTTAGCAGCACTGAAACGGGGTGAAGGAGATTAATATAATTTCCTGGCAGAGAAGATAATAGGGACTATGGCTGGTAACAAATCAGGCTTTAATACCCCTTTTATTCTTTAGTCCCTGTCTGCTGGAACGAGAGTTTGTCTAGAATAGATTTCAACCGACGAGTCTTACGTTTGGCAATTTCAGTTTACACTTCCCGCAAATTACTCATAATCTCTATCAATTCCTGGGGGTGTTTAATCAAAAAATCGGGATTGTGTGCAGCCAAAGCCTCCTGAGAATTAAAACCCCAACCTACAGCAATTACGTTAATTCCGGTTTTTTTAGCAGCTTCTATATCTCTAATTTCATCTCCCACATAAACGACTTGTTTAGGATTTATATGTTCTGTTTTTAGCCATCTATTAATAACTTTATGTTTACCAAAAGTTGAGCCAGAGTAAATAAATGTGAAAGTGTCTTGCAAACCGTTTCTTTCCAGCGATGCCAAGACGTTTTCTCTGGAATTAGATGTGATAATGCCCAGTTGAAATCCCATTTCTTTTAACTCCAGTAAAACTTCTTTAATTCCTGGAAATAATTGAATGTTGGGAATTTCGCTGCGTAACTCTGATTTCAACATTCTAATCAACAGCGGGAATTTGAAGATAGAAATGCCCGAATACTGAAGGAGTTGCCAAGAATTTAAATTGCTCAGTTGAGCGATTTCCTCTTTGGTCGCCGACTTAAAGCCCAATTCGGCTGACAAACGGTTGGTGATGCTCAGAAGAATATCGATTGTATCTGCTAAAGTACCGTCAAAATCAAAAATAATTACTTTGGTCATTGGACAATAGCAAATAAGGAACTAGGGATCACTTCTATATTACCCATTACCTCTTGCTTGTCAAAAAAATTGATCGCAACGGCGGGATTTGCACCCGCATCTCCTGGTATGCTCCAAGGAATTCTATCATTTAAACTACGTTGCTGGTGGCAGCGAACCGAATCAAACGGTTGTCTCTCGCCTGTCGAGCGAGCGCTTTACCATTAAGCTACACTGCCCCATTTTATTATACATTTTCAATGCAAAATTTTGACATCAAACTTAATATTAATTGTAAATTATCTATCTGGCTTGTAGCTGAGTCTCGCTCCCCCCTGATTATTGCCCGCTAATCCCCCCTATTAAGCGGGAGACAAGAAGTCTCTTTCGTCACGCTTATTAAGGGGGATGCGAGGCGGATAGAGACAGAGAGATAAGCGAGAGTATGAAAGGAATTTAGTCTTAAGTTGATACCACTGATGGAAAGTGGAAAAAGCCACAAAAATATTAAATGACTGTTACCACTGCGACTCAGCATAATCTTTAAATAATTTACCATAAAAATAGCGTCCTTCATTCACTCCCAAATAAATTGGATCGCAAATCCGCGCGGCGGCATCAACAGCATCAAAGGGAGGTTGTACGCCGCGTTGCTGCATCGCTAAAACTTGAGGGTAAGGGTGCTGAAAACTAATCCATCCCGGATCGACAGCATTCATAAAAATTTTGTGTTTGGCATACTCTGAAGCGCAGGTGCGAGTCATCATGTTCAGCGATGCTTTTGCCATATTTGTATGCGGATGTCGCCAAGGTTTGTCACTGTTAAATTGCCCTTCTTTTGAAGAAACATTGACAATATATTTGCCAGCTTCAGGAATTTTTTTCATCAGCCGTTTGAGCCTGCTGTTAATCGCAAAAGGAGCGATCGCATTAATAACGTGAACTTCCAACATTTCCAAAATGCTCACCTCATCATCCTTCATCAGCCAACTGTTGAAAGGGCGCAAATCCACTTGTTGTCCGTCGCGATCGTACATTCCGGGCGGAAACAAACTAAAATCAGATGAATGTGATAATTGAGCCTCTTGATCCAAGTTAAAAACCCTGGGGATTTCACTGTTGCGATGTGGAACAGAGTCTGTGAGAGATTGGGGGAGATCCTCAGAAATATTGTCTGTCAAAAAGTGCGTAAGCGTTGCCCTCGAAGAGGATAGCGCCAACAGCGGCTGAATCTCAGCAGGCAAAGCATCCAAAGGCAGAGATTCAAAATCCATCAAATGCTGGTAAAATTCAGGAGGGCGGTGAATTGTTTGAGCGGCATTATTGATAATAATGTCAATTCGCGGATAGCAGCAGACGAGGTGTTCTGCAAATCGCTCAACGGCCGCAATATACCGCAAATCTAACTCATAAACTTGCAGGCGATCGCACCACTGGGCAAAATCCGCTTCTTTAGCATATCTCCTAGCAGCATCCCGAGCAAAACGAGTAGTACAAATTACAGCAGCACCAGCTCTCAACAACCTCAAAGTTACAGCATACCCAATTTTCACTCTCGCTCCCGTCACCAAAGCAAATAACCCATGCAAATTAGCCGTTTGGTTGCGTTTAGCAAAATTAAGTTCGCCGCACTTCAAACACAAACCACGGTAAAAAAAATGTTGCTCTTGAAAACTCTCCTTGCACACAAAACAGCGCGGCAGTTTATTCATTTTAAATTTATATGGCTGTAAAGAATATCAAGTCCAGCTACATCCGCTGCAATTAGCTTCCGCAAAAATCCCCCGATTATCGATATTAGCTTTTTTCATAATAGACCAGCTCAAATTAGCCCCATTAAAAGTAGCTCCGCTGAGATATGCGTTCAGGAAATTTGCTCTTTTCACAACAGCATCGCTCAGATTAGCACCAGCCAAAGTAGCTTTATTAAAATCAGCATCGCAAAGGTTTGCTCCAGTAAGATCGGCTTGAAAAAAATCAGTATTTGTCAAATCCGTTCTCTCTAAATTAGCACCGCGCAAATTAGCTCCCATAAAACAAGCTCCTGCAAATTTACTCCACCGCAAATTAGCTCCTGCCAAAACCAACCCTTTAAAATTCCCGCCGTTAAAATTAGATCTAATTAGTTTAATCCCCGCCAGATTTGCTCTGGCAAAATTCACTCCGCCCAGGTTTGCCCCACTCAAATCCGCCCCGCTCAAATCAGCACCCGTCAAATCTGCCCCGCTCAAATCCGCCCCGCAGAGTTTAGTTTTTTTCAAAATGCTTTGAGATAAATTAGCATCGCGAAAATTAACCGAGCGGAGGTTGGCTAAACTGAGATTAGCTGCTTGCAAATCAGCGCCGCTGAGATTGGATCGGCTCAGGTTAGCTCCCGTCAAATCGGCATTTCTCAGATTACTTACTTCCAAATTACTTTTAAAAACTTTTGCGCCTCGCAGGTTGGCAGATTCAAAGTTCGCTCCTGCTAAGTTTGACTCTCTCAGGTTGGCTTTAGCCAAATTAACTCCGCTAAAATCTCCCCAACTCAACTCTACAAAGCCACCCAATAAAAGTAGATTTTGAACTCTCCATTTATTCCAAATCGACGCATCTTTTTTGAGCAAACTTATATGTTCTTCCCTGGCCAATACTGCAGCAGCAGTAGCTCGCACCCGCTCGTCAGCATCGTCCAAAACAGCAGTTACTGCTTCTAAACCTGCATCTCCGTATTTGATGGCATCTGCAAGTGCTGCCAGCCTTGCTTCAGCCGAGGGGCTTGCTAAACGCTGCTTGACTCGTGCTATGCCGCCCAAGACAGCAGCATGAATTAAAGGTGGATTTTTACCGCCCCAAACTGCATCGTATTCTTTGGGTTCATTGGCTGGCATTTGTTATTTGTTGACTGTCATTTGTTGACTGTTGACTGTTGACTGTTGGCTGTTGACTGCTGACTAATGACTAATGACTAATGACTATTGACTGCTGGCTGTTGGCTGCTGACTAATGACTATTGATTTGATTTGCTTTCGCATTTCGCCGCAGCATTTCGGGTTTTATGCGCCTCAGCGCCGAAGCTGTAAATCGGCGGTTCCATTCTTCGTCGGAGATGTCGGCTAATTCTGCAAGTTTCGGTGCTATGTTTTCAGGATAAGGCTCAAACTCTGCCACATCAGTTGGTTTCGCAAATCGCTGATTCCAAGGACAAACATCTTGACAAATGTCGCAGCCTGCTACCCAACCTTGTAAATTAGATGCAATTTCGTCGGGCAATTTTTCGGCTCGATTCTCGATCGTGTGATAAGCTATACATCGATCGGCATTCACCACAAAAGGCTCAGTAATTGCTCCCGTCGGGCACGCCTCAATACAGCGAGTGCAAGTACCGCAATGTTCCGTATGAGACTCATCGGACGCTAACTCCAAATTAGTCAAGATTTCGCCCAAAAACACCCAAGAACCGTATTCGCGGGAAATTACATTACCATTTTTAGCAATCCAACCAATCCCGGCACGCTGCGCCCACATTTTATCCTGAACTGGCCCGGTATCAGCATAATACCGCGCTTCAATTCCCTCGCCTTGCGATCGCACCCAATTTGTCAAAACCTTCAGTTTTTTGTGCAGGATTTTATGATAATCCCTTCCCCAGCCGTAGCGAGAGATTTTGGCATATTCGGAAGCGCCTGGGCGTTGGTGAGGCGTGTAGTAGTTGATGGCGACACATATTAATGACTGCATCTCTGGCATGAGCGATCGAATATCCTGCCGTTTCGGGTTTGCCATCCATGCCATATCCGCCTGATAACCCTTGTCCAGCCAAGCTTGCAATCTTTGTTTTTCTAAATCAAAATCCGCGTCTGTTGAGGCTATCCCCACTTTGTGAAATCCCAACTCAAGGGCTTTTTGCTTAATGCGATCGGTATTAATTGATTTTTTCATCACGTAAGAAACCACTGCACAAATTGTGCCATAAGTCTAGTAGTTTTAAGAGTATTTTTGGTACAGTATTGATAATTCTTTTACAATCTTTATATTTATAAGTTTGAACTCCAAAATGTCAAAAATGTTACATAATTTAATTTAGGGAGAATTCGATTCGCTAATTCAAGTACGCAAGTAAAACCGACAGCGAATCCCACAGCATACATATGGCAGTTAGTATTCAATCAGCTCAATCTATTTTTTCCAACACCGAGATCGCTAGCGTTGTTCCGGCTACCACGGAAGCGTTCTACAAACTCAGCGTTGAAGACCAACTCGCACTGCTCTGGTATGCCTACACCGAAATGGGCGTTTCCATTACCGCAGCAGCACCGGGAGTAGCCAGCATGGCGCTTGTTGAAGGCATACTGAGCGAAATCAAGCAAATGTCGCCGGCTGCTCAAAGCAAAACCATGTTTGACCTAGCCAGCAACGCCGACACAACAATTGGTCGGATTTACACTTCTTTGCGCGTCAATACCAAACTCGGTTTCTGGTACGAGTTGGGACAGTTGATGAAACAGGGCCTTGTAGCTCCGATCCCCGCTGGCTATCAAATGTCTCCCGAAGCCACCACAGTTCTCGAAACCATCAAAAAACTCGATCCCGGCCAGCAAATTACCGTACTTCGCAACACCGTAGTTCACATGGGCTACGACCCCGATTTCAGCCAAGAGTACGGCAAACGCTCAGCCCCCCGCAGCACTCCGACCGCTCCAGAAGAGCGGGTGAAAACCCAAATTGAGGGTATCAGCGAGCAGACTGTCCTCAACTACATCGACTACATGAACGCCTTCGACTTCACCCCAGCCGTCGGTTTATTTGCTGAAGAAGGTGCCCTGCAACCGCCTTTCCAAAAGCCGATCGTTGGTCGCGACGCTATCCTCAACTATATGCGGGAAGAGTGCATCGGACTGAAAATGATGCCGGAGCGAGGCTTATCGGAACCTGCAGAAGATGGCTACCGCCAAGTGAAAGTCACCGGCAAAGTCGAAACTCCCTGGTTCGGAGCGAATGTGGGTATGAACATCGCGTGGCGGTTTTTGCTCGATCCCCAAGGTCAAATTTTCTTTGTGGCGATCGACTTGTTGGCATCTCCGAAGGAATTGCTCAATTTGATCCGCAAATAGAATATTCTGGTTGGCTCTGTTAAACAGGCTTGGCCAGAAACCCAGATGCCTTTAGGTGTCTGGGTTTCTATCATTTTAGATTTGAGATTTTAAATTTTAGATTCAAGAATTGAAGGATGGGAAATGACTGATGGTATCAGGGTTGGCAACTTGGCTATACTTGGATTTTTTGGAAGTAATATTGATTTTGGTCGATCGCTCTGAAAGCTGCGATGACGCTCTCCGGTTCTCCTTTTTTAGGAGAATTATTTTCCTAACCCTACTTATATCTTTTGAGGGATTTGCTGCGGCAAAGATAATGATTAAAGTATACTCATTCATTTGAAATTACTTGTTTTATGACCGCAACAACTCGACCTATTTTAACTACCTCTATAAAGATTGCAGGCATCACCATTCCAGCCGTATTGCAATATTTTGAAACTTTAAACGCGGGCGATTTTGAAGCGACGGCTAATTTATTTGCCGATGATGGGGTTCTAAACGCGCCGTTTGAAGATCCAATTATCGGCAACATCTCGATCGCCACTTATCTTAAAAAAGAAGCGCGAGGAATGCAGCTAGAACCCGAGAAAGGTGTCAGCCAAATTTTAGAAGATGGCCAAGTAGAAGTTCAGGTCAGCGGCCGGGTGCAGACTTCCGCATTTGGTGTTAATGTCGGATGGCTGTTCTTGCTCAATTCTGACCAAAAAATCCTTTCTGTCACAGTCAAACTGTTAGCTTCTCCCCAAGAATTGCTAAATATGCGATCGCAGACGAAATTTGATGTTTGATAAGCTGTTTCACATTTAAATTGTCTATTTTGGTTTGACCTGTCGATCGCACGTAATAGCTAAAGTCGTGCGATTGACAGGTTAATCGGCTTTTTATCGCCAGAATAAGGCAGAAACCCGGTTTTTATCCAAATATTTGGTGAAGTGCCACTCACGGTATAAAAATCCCGTTTCTTGGCTATTGGTGCGATCGGGACTGGGAGCATCTCAATGAAAGCAGCCAAGCCCAAAATTGGAGTTAGGAGTCAGGAGTCAGGAGCCAGGAGAAAAGAGAAGGAAGGAAGAAGGAAGGAGCCAGAAGAAATGTTTTTACAAATATGAGATGCTCCATCGGGACTTTACCCCTACAATCTTACAGTCTCGCCTTGGGCGGACGATACTGCACGAAAAATTGGCTGTCACCGCACCGTGCCACAGACAGCCAAAGCGAGTCAAAAAGTGCATTGCCAATCACTAATCACTCCTGACTAATGACTAATTAAGATTTTTCCGGCAAACTCGCTTCCAACTTTAGACAGTTGCGACCGTCTATTTGCAAAGTGTAGTCCACCCGATCCATAAGTCTGCTCATAATCAGCCAGCCGTAGCCGCTTTCCTGTTTAGCTTCCGGCCTCGGGGGATTGTAAGTATCCATTTCGTAACCTTTACCGTAATCCCAAATTTCTAAACCAATATCCCTATTTTTTAAATTCAAGCGAATTAACACGGGCAAATTGGGTTGATCTTTGTGAGCATGGCGGATCACGTTAGAATAGGCTTCTGCTAACACCAAGCGCAAACGATTCGACTGACGCGGCCAATCGACGTGCTCTCCTAGCTCTACTTCCAAACTGCTCAGCAACCAATTTTCAACAATTGTTAAAAACCGCAAGTCGCTTGGCACATGAAGCTCAGTATTCATAAAAAAATCCCGTAAGTTTGAAAACCCTGTGTCTTCACACCAGGTATGAAACACGACGCGCCGAATGGATTCGGCCTCAATACTTGTCGCTACTCGGAGGATACTAGCCTTTTCTGTTTAAAAATCAGGCATTCGTCATTGGGTAGAAGGCAGAAGTTAAGAGTATAGTTGAAAACTTTTGTTATGGGCATAAAGCCCCTTAACAATTGATAATTACACCGAGACTGCAAGCAGCGAGGTATAAAAAATCTGTGTTTCAATCCTTGGCTTTTAAGCGTTGGTTTTTTCTGCTGACGAATGCCTTCTACCTTAACCCTTTACAGGTATTTAATCCCCCAGGAAAGCGATTCAGGAAACTAGCTGCGCCATCGCCGGCTAGGTTTTTTACTGTGGTTTTTGACTGTTGACGATAACGCCGTCCTTTGCAGGACTAATCTATGGGCCGTCAACAAGCAGGGCTTAAGTTTTTTCGGCTCTCACCCCCGACTATGCGTCGGGAGTCGCTGACAGATTCAAAGAACCTCCAGAGAGAGTATGGTTTGGTCGTCTTCCTGAACGGGATTATCGGCTCGGATGTGAGCCAACAAATTGTCCAAGTTGAAAGAACCAGGTTCCTGAATCAAGAGTTGCCAAAGCCCTTCTTGTTGTAGCATAGAACGGGTTGGTAAACCCCCTGCGACCGCTTCAGTGGTCACGGTAGCTTCAGTAATCCCGTCACTCGTCAGCAGAAATACATCTCCTGACTTTAATTCGATCGTACCTGCTTTGCCTCTCCAAACTGGTAGTATCCCCAAGGGAATGCCACGAGCTTTCAGGAAATTAGGCTCGGCTGGCGTTTTACCGCTAGCAGCTTGAGCTTTGACCTCCGAGTGAGACCAAACAATCGGGTAAATGTGACCGGCATTAGCAAATGCCAGGTGTCCCGTTGACGGAGTGTAACGAGCTACAACCATTGTAATAAAATGGTTGTTGCCGATCAGGTCGTCAGACATACTGCTATTCATGTTCTGCATAACTTGATCTGGCTCTGGAGAAACTTCTTGGGAAAGTTCCCGCCGCATCACCGAAATCGCGCTCGCCATAAATAGAGCAGCCGGAACTCCCTTACCCGAAACATCTCCCACCGCTATCCAAATATCCCCTTGGGAGTGGACGTAGACTTCAAAAAAGTCGCCACCAACTTCCCGCGCGGGATAGCAGCAAGCTTGCACCCTGACAGTTTCAAAATCCGGCCAACTTTGACGCAACAAGTTTGTTTGGATTTGGCGAGCCACTTCCAACTCATTTTGCATCTGCTTGGCTAAATCCAGAGTGCGCTGGTAGAGCTTAGCTTGAGACAAGGCGAGAGCAGCTTGAGCTGCTACACCTTCTATTAACTCTATATCTTCTGCCGACCAAGGGTTAGTGCCGCCAATCTGGGACAAAGCCAGTACCGCCAGCAATTCTTGCTGGTAAGTCAAGGGCACGGCAATCTCAACCGAGTTACCATTCCCCCCACTGTTTGAGTTCACTTGAGTTTGGCGGGTGGCTACGGCTTGAACCAGCAAATTTTCATCAAAAGAAAAGCTACTGGCATCGTCGGTTTGGGCTTGGTAGGGGAAGGTACTGGGCAATAGTCGATCGGTCTCTACCGGCCGCAGCATACAATAGTTGGCCTCAAAAGTTTGACCTACGGTTTGAACAATAGTTTGTACCATACTAGAGTAATCTAGCGACCCGCGAATCACGCTCATTACCTCATTGAACAGAGATTCCTTGCGTAAAGCGCGGCGCAATGCAACGCTGCGCTGCTTGTAGTATTTGTAAGTATCTGAGGCTTGATTGATCACCAATTTGAGTTCTTCTGGATTCCACGGTTTGGTGATGTATTTGAAAACTTGACCTGAGTTGATGGCCTCAACCAAATCTTCAACATCGGTGTATCCCGTTAGCAGAATCCGAATCGTATCGGGAAATCGCTCGACAGTTTTCCCCAAAAACTCGGTGCCATTCATTTCTGGCATCCGCTGGTCAGATATAATCACCGCCATCTCGCCCTGTTCGTCTAGAACTTCCAGGGCGCTGAGGGCGCTATCTGCTTTGTAAACCTGAAAGTCGCGTCGAAACGTCCGGTACAATAAATCCAAGTTGTCGGGTTCGTCATCGACTACCATCAGTTTCAGCTTGCTTCCATCTCCCCGACTCATCTTTCTTCCCCCTTGAAAACCCCCACCATAGCTGTAATCAGCAAGGTGGCGGGAGGAAAAGGGGGGCTGGATATATGCAACATATCAGTTACGTCAAGTTGAGTTAAAGAAACCCGTTTTACCTTAAGGTGAGCATTCCTTTCGCACCATCTGTTCGCACAACAGATGAGAGGCTTTCGATACTGTAACCCGCCTCGGTAGGCCGCTTCAATAGGGAAAATTCCCGAGTCAGCTTTCGCGCTTTGATACGAGCAACGACCGTGTGAGCAGTCGGTACTTTTCTAAACACACCAGCCTCCCCAATGACTAATTAATCCTCTGATTGCAGAGTTCTTAACTAGCTGGGCACTGTCCTCGGTGTGAATTTTAACACTTACTACTAACGCAGGTATTGCTACCTAAGTCTGGTCAACACCGGCTGTATTTCAAGCCCCACTGTACCCGGAGGGTTAGTGGTGGGTTGTTGGCGCTATTGCCTACATCTTTGCCGAATCGTACTTGATTGCTGCATACAAGTCTCCCTAATCTCTGAACTTTTTGCAGCAAGCATATTACTACTGCCGAATCAAGTTATTCTTTCTGCCAGTCTGAGCTTAGCAGAACGAGAGCGGGGATTTCTAGCTACTTCTTCGGATTGCGGCACGATCGGCTTTTTTGTCAGTACCTGCAAACTGGGTGTTCCTCTGAGTTGGTGCTTGACTGGTCGGTCTTCCAGACTGTGAAATGTAATGATTCCGATTCTCCCACCGGGTTTTAACCACCTTGGCGCCTGGTGGAGGAAAGTATCTAAAGACGCTAGTTCGGAGTTGACGGCTATCCTTAAAGCTTGGAAAGTACGGGTGGCCGGATGGATTCTGCCGTTGCGCTGCTTGGGAGGGAAGGATCGGGCGATCGCCCCAGCGAGTTCTGTGGTAGTTTGAAAAGGACGGCTTTCCACAATCCGCCTCGCGATGCGCCGCGACAGTCGCTCTTCACCGTATTTGTAAATAATATCTGCTAGTTTAACTTCTTCCCAGTGATTGATAATCTCTTCTGCGGTCAAAGATTGCTGCTGGTTCATACGCATATCTAGTTGAGCTGGGTGGCGAAAACTAAATCCTCGTTCCGGTGTATCGAACTGAGCCGAGCTGACGCCCAAGTCTGCTATGATACCATCAAATTCGGCTTCTGAGGACTGATATTCAGCAAAGTTGCCGTGCCAAAACTCAACGGGCGAGTTGGCAAATTGGGCTTGGCAAAAACGGATGGCTTGTTCATCGCGGTCGATCGCCATTACTGTAACATCGGCCGCCGCCGCTAAAATCAAACTGGTGTGTCCGCCGCCCCCAAGCGTCGCGTCCAAATATCGGCCGCCTGGACGCACAGCCAAACCCGCAATTAACTCTTGACCCAAAACTGGAACGTGATAGGTGTCAATACTGACATCTGATCCAAGGGTCTCCTTCTCAGAGAGCTCGATATCCTTCATAATCATAAAAGCCAAACAAAAATCAACAATAGCTAGTAATCATTAATTCATTTAATTATGTCAAGAATTGAGACTAGAACCGAACCGATGGTGCTCAACATGGGGCCGCACCACCCATCCATGCACGGGGTACTCCGGCTAATCGTCACCCTAGACGGGGAAGATGTGGTGGACTGCGAGCCTGTTTTGGGCTATCTGCACCGCGGGATGGAAAAAATCGCCGAAAATCGCACCAACGTGATGTACGTGCCCTACGTGAGCCGCTGGGACTATGCCGAGGGGATGTTTAACGAAGCGGTGACAGTAAATGCGCCGGAAAAGTTGGCGAATATTGCTGTCCCCAAACGGGCGAGTTACATTCGGGTAATCATGCTGGAGTTGAACCGGATTGCTAACCATTTGTTGTGGTTGGGGCCGTTTTTGGCAGACGTGGGGGCGCAAACTCCTTTTTTCTATACTATGCGCGATCGCGAACCAATTCTCGACTTGTGGGAAGCAGCCACAGGTTATCGCATGGTGAATAATAACTATTTCCGCATTGGCGGAGTTGCCGCAGATTTGCCTTACGGTTGGGTAGATAAGTGCCAAGATTTCTGCGATTATTTCGTTCCCAAAATTGACGAGTACGAACGTTTAATTACTAACAATCCAATCTTCCGCCGCCGGATTGAAGGCTTGGGTACTATTTCTCGCGAAGAAGCGATTAACTGGGGACTGTCCGGTCCCATGTTGCGCGCTTCCGGCGTTAAGTGGGATTTGCGGAAAGTTGACCATTACGAATGTTACGACGACTTCGACTGGGAAGTTTGTACCGAAGCTGCTGGCGATTGTTTGGCCAGGTATTTAGTGCGGATTCGGGAGATGCGCGAGTCGGTTAAGATTCTCTATCAAGCCTTGAAAGGACTCCCCGGTGGGTCTTACGAGAATTTGGAAGCGAAGCGACTCGAAAGCGGGCCAAAATCTGAATGGAATGGTTTTGACTATCAGTTTATTGGCAAAAAAGTTGCGCCGACTTTTAAGATTCCCAAGGGCGAACATTATGTCCGCGTTGAAAGCGGCAAGGGTGAGTTGGGGATTTATATTATCGGGGATGATAGTGTGTTTCCTTGGCGCTGGAAGATTCGGACTGGGGATTTTAATAATTTGCAGATTTTGCCTCACATTGTGCGCGGCGTGAAAATTGCGGATTTGGTGGCGATTTTGGGGAGTATCGACATTATTATGGGATCGGTTGATAGGTAGGTTTGGTCGGTTTTAATCTGAGAGTTTAACCCGGTTTTTTTGTGGAAACCGGGTTGAATTTTTTTTACCGCAGATGAACGCGGATAAACGCGGATGGATATCGATTAATATTGCTATTAACGTCGCTAAAATGTATCTTATTTCTCTCTTCTCTCTTCCTCTGTGCCCTCTGCGCCCTCTGCGGTTAATAAAAAAAATCTCTCCTTCACAAAGGAAATAACATCAACTTTGATTCGATAAATTATGAAAGTTCAGCAATCAGATATCAATGACAGCAACCCGGAACTCTGCGCTTTAATCTGCGAAAGAATTGCGGCAACTCCGCAGCAGCGAATTACTTTTGCTGAATATATGAATTTGGCATTATATCATCCGCAGCACGGTTATTACAATAGCGATCGCCAGTCGATCGGCAAACAAGGCGATTTTATCACGTCGTCTCATTGGGGTGCTGATTTTGCGGAGGTTTTGGCGGATCAGTTTGTAGAAATGTGGGAATTTCTCGTTAGCGGAGCCCTCGAAGAGGATCGACCTTTAAATTTCGCGATCGTAGAAATGGGCGCTGGGCGGGGAACTTTTGCAGCCAATGTGCTGCAATATCTGCAACGGCAACATCCCGATTTCTTTCATATTTTAGAATACATTATTATTGAAGTTGCCCCTGGACTTCAAGCGGAACAACGCCAAAGGTTAAGTGATATCAAGTGTGTTAAGTGGTGTAATTGGGATGACATAGTTAATAATTCAATAGTCGGTTGTTTCTTTTCTAACGAGTTAGTGGATGCTTTGCCCGTGCATCAATTCATTCTGGAATCAGGGCAAGTTAGGGAGATTTACGTTGCCGCAGAAACCCCAAAAAATGAACAAGAAGAGATAAACTTTGTTGAAGTAATTGGCGAAGTTTGCACGCCTAAAATTGCCGAATATTTGGATTTGGTAAGCATCGATTTGTCGGCGAGTGTTTATGGGGATGGTTATCGCAGTGAGGTGAATTTGGCGGCTTTGGACTGGATGAGTACAGTTGCTCAAAAGTTGCAGCGGGGATATTTGTTAACTATTGATTACGGTTATCCGGCGCACCGCTATTACAATCCGAGGCGCAGGGAGGGGACGCTACAGTGTTATTATCGCCACCGATATCACAGCAATCCTTATATTAATGTGGGGCGGCAGGATTTAACGGCTCATGTTAATTTTACGGCGTTGGAAAAGCAGGGTGAATTGTGCGGTTTGGATGTGGTGGGGTTTACTCAGCAGGCTTTATTTTTGATGGCGTTGGGTTTGGGCGATCGTATTGCTTCTCTGTCTACAAATGATGCGGAAGTATTGGATTTGGCAACGTTTTTGCGGCGCCGGGAAGCTTTGCATCAATTGATCGATCCGATGGGTTTGGGGGGTTTTGGGGTTTTGGTGCAGTGTAAGGGGTTGAAGGAAGAGGAAAAGGGGAGAATATTGAAGGGTTTGATGGTGCCTGAGTGATTATTTCAGATTGATTATTAACTAATTAAGCTGTTTTTTAACCGCACGAGCGATTAAAGGCGCTTTCTTTTCTAACCCTTCTAAATTAAGTTCGTTCTCTAGATACATCCGATACCACTCCTGACGTTGTTCTATAACCCATTCACTATTCTGAAGCTGTAACTTTTTGAGGGTAAATTCGGCTCGATCGCGCTCGTGGGAAGGAATTGCCTCAGTCAAAACCAACTGACAAGAAGGCAGGATAATCTCAAACCAATTATCTTCTACTTCAAACGGATCGAGAATTTGTCGATCGTAAGTTCCTTTGCAGCTATTTACCCGTTGCAAAGCATAGCGATAGTTTTTCCAGTCATAAATCAAATGCCGATTTTGTGCTTTACTTTTACTCAAATAATGATCTACAGTACCCATCCGACTCGGTATGTACATAACTGAATAGCCACAAAGATTTTGGAACTCTTTAGCTAATTGAGGTTTGAAGGAAGACCAAAAATCTTTTGGTTCTTTAGTAGGATTTTTAACTAACCAATTATTGCCGGCTTGTCGCACTTGTTGCTCAAAATCCGGTGGTTCCGGTGGCGGAATAAATCGCATCATCTTTACTCAACCTCGGTGCTCACAATCCATCGAGGCCAGAAGCGATCGTGTTCTGGTAAAACTCGCAGGAGTTCCTGATGAATTTGATCCTTAGTTCTGAGGTATTCAGGAAAAGTTTCCATGCTTTCTCCTCGCATGAAGGTATACGCAGCCTCAATCGCTATTTCTGCTTCGCGGGAACGAGCCTGTTTTAACCCAAAAATATCGGAAGTTAGCCAGCCAACAGCATCGCCATGTTTTGTCCAAGGAACTTCATTAAGAGTTACATCTTTACCTTGTAACTCAAACAAAAATAACTTATCTTGCTCCTCATCAAATTCAGGCTCGATTGAGGCCAGTAGCAGCGGAGAGTGAGTTGTAGCTATTAGCTGAAGTTTCATTTCATTTTCGAGGTTTGTTGCTACTTCTAAGATGGCTGGTAAGATTGATCGTTGCCACTGTGGATGTAAATGAGCTTCAACTTCATCGATTAAAAGAATTATCTTATCCAGAGGTTCTTGTTGCCGCAACTTAGAAGCCATTGTGTGTTCATAGCAAGTCCATACTAACAAATAAGCTAATCCTAAAATTCGCTTAATGCCCGCTGATGCGTATATAATCGGAACATTGCCATAGGGAAAATTTAAGGTAGGAATCTCACGCACATCCTCAACAGAAACCCTGATTGGTTCTCCCGGTTCCATCCATTCATCAGCATCGGGAGAAAGTTGTTTAATGACGCGAGATAATAGTTGGAATTGAGATCTGTCTGGTTGACGTTGCCAGTTCACCCAATCATGAATTAGACCATTACAGATAAATTTTCCTTCTGAATTAATCAATCCATTCCAAAGACTATCATAATTATTGAAGTGATAAGCTGCTAAGCGATTACGGGCAGGATCTAAGACTGAAAATCCATCAACACGGACGTAAATAATTAACCCTGTGAAACTAGAATAGTTGCCAATGTCTAACCACTTTTGTTCGGAAAAACTAAACAGACTTCGATATTTATCGGATTTTTTTTGATTGCTTAAAAGAGAAGTGATTTCCGGGGAATTGCCCTGTCCCTGCTGTGGCCAAGCTGGACTATCCGCCCATTTTCCAGTTAGTACCCACCAAGCAACATCCAGCAAAAAAGTTTTCCCCAAACCATTGTCGCCAGTAAATAAATTAATGCGATCGGCAAATTCTACATCGAACTGGGGGGCGGTTCCGACTTGTTTTAGATGAAGTTCTTTCAGCATTTTGAATATTCACTCTATCAGCTACATAATTAGCTCAATATTTAGAAATATTGTACTATAAACTACTTGCTGATTATAAAATATTTTCACTTGGTTCTAATTCAGCCCATTTCAATCGTTCTTGAATTGACATACCCTGCAACTTTTTACTCATTTCATATAAATCCACTTGCGGATAATTCCCCTTAAATAGCGGAATCAAAGACTCAACAACAGCAGCAATTCCCTGCGGCGGCACTGCATTGCCAATCTGCCGCCGTACTTCAGTCGTAGAACCTTCAAAAACAAAATCATCGGGGAATGTTTGCAATCTTGCCCTTTCACGATTTGTCAAAGAACGCGGTTCTAAATAATGATAACCCCAAGTTCCGCCACCTCCACCAGCAATGATTGTGGATGATGGTTTATCTGGATGAATTCGCCGATAAACATGACTGATCATGCCTTTGACATAGTATGGACTATCCTTGGGAATATCAGAGAAATTTCCCCCCGGTTTAATTCGATTTAAAATTTCAACGGTGCGGGCTTGAATTTTATGATGTTGGTTATTGTCAAGAACTGCTTCCACATTTTTGAGTGCTTCGCCCGCTGTTCGATAGGAATTTTTGCGATTTTGACCGTATTCTGGCTGAGGATGCACAAAGTTAAATCCTGTATCCATCCGAATGCCAACTAATAACACTCTTTGGCGAAATTGAGGAACTCCGTAATCCGCAAAGTTGTAGAGTTTAGGTTTAACTAAGTAGCCCGGAGCGATACTTTCAAAGTCAGAAATTATTTGTTTTATTGCTTGATAATTATTTGCACTTAATAAGCCTTTGACATTTTCTGCTACAAAAGCTTTGGGCTTTTTTTTATTGACAAAATCGAGAAAGTATGTATATAAATTGCCTCTGGTTCCTTCAAGTCCGGGGCGTTTCCAAATTAGGGAGAAATCTTGACAGGGGAACCCTCCTATACATATTTCTGCTTCGGGAACTTGTGCAATGTCTATATTTTCTATGCTGTCGTTGATAATGACATCAGCAATGTTTCTGCTGAATGTTTTGCAGGCGTGTTGATTGGAGTCGATCGCCCAAACTACCTCAAATCCGGCTTGGTGGAATGGCAAATCCATGCCGCCGCAACCAGAAAATAAGGATATGAGTCGCGGTTTTTTTGTCCAGGCGATCGCCTGGAGACGTTCGATTAACATAGGAGTGCAAAGTTAGCCAAGGGCGGGCTGGATGCCCCCACCACAAGAGTGTCATCATACCAAAACACGATCGAACTCGACCGATCGGTTAATATTTCACTCTTCGTCATCTAACTCAATCCCGGCTTGACGCAGTTTTTCGGCCAATCTTTCAGCGCGGAGTTTTTCGCGATCGGCCCGTTGGCGTTCTTGTTCTACTCTTTCTTCCGACCAAAGCAACAACTCGCCTTCTGCATTCCACCACCTCAACCAACAGCCTGTCCTTCCTTCGTGCGTTCCTTGCCACATTCCTAAAAACAAGTCTAATCCCGGTATCCAATAACGTCCGTTTTCATCAGGTTTTTGCAAGTTGTAACGCTCTGATTCTAAAGCGTAAACTTCTACATGAGCTGTTTTCGCTCGGAATATGACGTATCGGGGGACTTTGATTACTTGCTCGTAAAAAAACCACTTTCCCACCCGCGAGGTAAACTCTACGGAGTATTCTTCTCCATAGGTTTCTGAAAGAAATTCCATCACGATTTGGGGGATGGTTCCTTCTGTGTGTGGCGTGTAACTACGGCGGACTTGCGAGACATTTTTTGGATTAACGGGTTTCACGTACATCCAATCTGGTGCTTTACAGATAATACGCTGTTCGTCGCTGCTTGAACCTGGGAAACTTATGCCGGCACACAAGGCAAAGTTGGAAACAATTAAGGCCTCCTGCATTAATTCAGGAAATCCTGTTAGTGGCTGGCGCAAAGCGGCGGCTAATAATGGTTCGCTTTCGTCTTCCACTGGGTCGTCTGGTAGTTGAAAATCTTCTGGTAGTAGCGGCCAGGTGATTGTGAGTTGTGTTTCATAATTTTTAGTGGCTACAGACATAGTTTATCAGAGGTTAAATGTTTTAATGTTTAAATTATATCTCTTGGTTTTTGGGATTACTGTTAATGGCTTAATGACGAGGCAGAACCTCTGGATATGCGTTACCGGGCAGAGCCTGGTAAGGAGAGGATGGGAATTCAAAATCCCCCTGATTAAGGGGGATTTAGGGGGTCTAGACTGGGCTAAAACCGAGAGTTCTAAGGGTTGTTAATTTTCTGCTGTAGCTCGTTTGTCATTGCTAGTAGTTCAGATTGGGCGATCGCACTTTGTTCGCCACTCGCCAACCACTTCAATTGTACCGTCTCATTTTCAGCTTCCGCATCACCCAAAACCAAACACCCAACAGCACCGCTTCTGTCGGCTCTTTTAAACTGTTTTCCGAACGCACTGCCGCTCAAATCTATCTCAACACTAAACCCAGCACCCCGCAATTTTTGCGCTAACAAGATTGATTGCTGTTCGGCTTTATCGCCCCTAGATACCAAATAGAAATCTAACTTCGGCGCGGGCAAAGGTTGCAACTTTTGCAACAGGATAATCAACCTTTCGATTCCCATTGCCCAACCGACTGCCGCCGTATCTGGGCCGCCCAATTCCTTGACTAAACCGTCGTAGCGGCCACCACCACAGACTGTTGCTTGCGCTCCCAAATCGTCGGAAATGATTTCAAAGGCGGTGTAAGTATAGTAATCTAAACCGCGCACTAATCGGGGATTTAATTGATAGCTAATTCCTAAATTTGTGAGCATTTGCTGCACTTTATCGAAGTGATCTCGCGATTCGTCACCCAAATATTCTAAAATACTCGGCGCGCCCTTAACAATTTCTTGAGTGCGCTGATTTTTACTGTCCAATATCCGCAGCGGATTGCGAGTCAAGCGGTCTTGAGAATCGGCGTCTAATTCGTCTTTGTGCGGTGTAAAATAATCTATTAATGCTTGCCGATAATTTTGTCTGTCTTGCTTATTTCCGACGGAATTAATATCGAGGCGCAAATTGGTTAAACCGATCGCTTGCAGGATGTCGCAGGCGATCGCAATTACTTCGACATCCGCACGAGGATTCGCACTCCCCAAGACTTCCACGCCAATTTGATTGAACTGCCGCTGTCTTCCCTCTTGCGCGCGTTCGTAGCGAAACATCGGCCCCGCATACCACAGACGCTGCACGTCTCCCACCGCGTACAAACTGTTTTGAATAAAAGCTCGAACTACTCCGGCGGTGCCTTCTGGTCGCAAAGTAGTCGATCGATCGCCCTTATCCTTAAAAGTGTACATTTCTTTGCCCACAACATCGGTAGCTTCGCCGATGCCGCGTTCAAATAAAGATGTCTGTTCAAAAATTGGCGTCCGAATTTCTCGATAAGCCGCTTTTTTTAAAATGGTTCTAGCGACTTCTTCTATATTTTGCCAATATTGAATTTCAGCGGGCAAAATATCCCGCGTTCCCGGTAAAGTTTTAATTGCACTCATTTTGTTAGTCAGTTGTCAGTTGTCAGTTGTCATTAGTCATTAGTCATTAGTAATTAGTCATTAATTATTAGTTAACAGTCAACAGTCAACAGTCAACAGTCAACAGCTAACAGCTAACAATAACTAATGACTTAATAATTCCCACGCTCCATAACGATCGCCATAATAAGCCAAAATGCGATCGACCCGCTCGCGACCTGTCAAATCGAACCCTTCAGGATACAGTATCCACAAACCCCCAACTTGGCTGTCGTAGTAATCAAACCGCTGCGACTGCTGCGGAATTAAACCGGTTTCCACCCCTTCAACTTGACGCAAATGGATCGCCACTTCGCGATACACCGCCAGTGGCAATCCAGGGCATTGAATTTGATAGCGGAGTTGTTTTTCTTGTGCCGTTTGCATCATTTCTTTGCCTGTCCCCAACCTGATCCCCTACTTAAGATACTTCTTTATCGATCGGCCGCGGTAGAGGACAACAGTTAATATTGTCCAAACATACCTTTCCCCACTGCAACGCCCAGCGTACAAGCGTAACTCGATTGTCAGCGCGCGTCTTGTTCAAGATATTGCTAATGTGATTGTCAACTGTACGCTTGCTAATCTCTAACTTTTCGGCGATTTTCTCATTAGTCAATCCCGCCGCTACTAACTCTACCACTTGCAATTCTCTGTCCGACAGGGTGACAGGGGTTCCAGAGACAATCCCACTCATAAATTTTTCCTATGTCTGCATATTTACCTATCTACAATTCTAAAGGATGAGGGATCAAGTATGAAGAGAAAATTAAATTTGCTGTGCTACTTTTTCAGGCCAGAAGCACCAACTCGCTTGCAGAATCGCCACAAGTGCAAACCCAGCGCGCACAAGGCAAGACGGGCAGCCACTACTCCTTGTGCGTCGGGTGGCGGATGCTGCCTTTACCTACCTCCATCTGACATCCGGGCCCAACCTGCAGATGTTGGCGCGTAAAACAACTAACTGATACCCCCGCACTATATTTGAGCCTTTAGGGAGTAACTGCCAATATCAGTAAGTCTGATATTATAGGAGCAGCTATTAAAAAATAGCTTGCAATTTTTCTGGGATGGGTTAAAAATAATTATTGAGCTGTCTACTGCTGGTCTAAAATCTAAAATCTAAAATCTAAAATAGATATGACTTATCCTCGCGTTCTGTGTCTGGGTGAAATCTTATTTGATTGTTTAGCAGACAAACCAGGAGTATCTCTCGAAGAGGTAGAATCTTGGACGGCATATCCCGGCGGTGCTCCTGCTAATGTTGCCTGTGCTTTGGTTAAATTGGGGACGATGGCGGGATTTATCGGTGCTGTAGGTGGGGATGAATTGGGGAATTCCCTAGTGCAGGTATTGCAAGAAGTAGGGGTTGATATCGCTGGAGTGCAGCGACATCCAAGTGCGCCTACGCGGCAAGTTTATGTCTTGCGGAATGAAGCGGGCGATCGATCTTTTGCCGGTTTTGGCAAATTTGATACTGCGGATTTTGCTGACACCCGCCTCCTCGCTGCACAACTACCCGAAGTGCTGTTTGAAAATGCCGAATATTTAGTGCTAGGCACTTTAGAATTAGCTTATCCTGAAAGTCGAGAGGCGATCGTCCGAGCGATCGAACTAGCAGAACAGTACGACGTTAAAATTATACTTGACATCAATTGGCGTCCCGTGTTTTGGCCAAATCCAGACGAAGCAAAAGCGCGCATTAGAAAAATCTTAAAAAAAGTTGATTTTGTCAAGTTATCTGAGGAAGAAGCCGAATGGTTGTTTGACACTACCGATGCTGGAGCTATTACCTACCGTCTCGATTCTGTAGAAGGCGTTTTGGTGACAGCAGGCGAGAAAGGTTGCGCCTATTGTATCTCGGAAAATGAAGGAAAAATCCCCGCATTTACAGTAGATGTTGAGGATACAACAGGTGCAGGCGACGCATTTCTGGCTGGTTTTGTGCGACAGTTGTGCAAGCAGGGAATTAAGAATTTAGCCGATCCCAAAATAGCCCAAACAATTGTAACTTATGCCAGTGCGGTAGGTGCAATGACAGCGATGAAACCCGGGGCAATTAGATCTCAACCTACTGGGGCTGAAGTAGAAGCTTTCTTATATTTGTACAAAAATTAGGGCCGCAAACCTATCAGTCTGGAAACGGAGAGGGGGCTAATTTTGGTTCAGAAACTCGGTTAATCAGAAAAAAAAATAACTCTTATACTAAATCCGCCTTAAAAAACATCAATCCGGCTGTTTGAAATCCATACTATATATCAATCCTTGCAGGAGTCGTAAATTTTTTACCCCACCCCAACCTTCCCCGAACCTGCAGAGAGTCCGTAATAAATTCACAAATGATGTGAGGATTCCTATACAAACTATCCTCCTAGCTGAGAGAAACTAAGAAATCAAGGGGTATTTAAGCCAGATTTGGTATTAGAGGTTTTATTGTGGGCAATTAACCGCACATCAGATGATTTTTAATTTGGCGCAAGATTAACTCTAACGGCTGCGAAGCATCTATGATAATTGCATCTTCAGGTTCTTCGAGACTGTCTAACTGACTTAACAGCAAGTCTGCTTTCATGTAGTGATTTTCGCGAGTTTTTAACCTTGTGGCTAATAACTGAAAAGAACATTTTAGATAAACTATCTTCATGCGCTTTTGGTCTCGGTAGAGCATTTCGCGGTAAGATGTTTTTAAAGCAGAACAAGCCAAAACCACATTTTTATTTTCCAACAGCCACCTGTCTATTGTACCTTGCAATTGTAATAGCCAAGGAAGGCGATCCACATCTTCTAAAGGAATGCCCCGACTCATTTTATCGATATTAGCTGATGGGTGAAAATCGTCGGCATCGCTGAAATCCCAGTTGAGAGATTGCGCCAGCAACTTGCCAACAGTAGTTTTCCCAGAACCTGAGACTCCCATCACGATCGTAATCATGGCACCTATTTACCGAATACTTGCAATTTTATCAAGTTGTGCGATCGACAAACCGGGTTTCTTAAGTTGCCGGATGAATTCTACCACCCTAAAAAACTCAATAAACCCGGTTTATTTCTGATTTTAGCTCAAATTTCTTCCATAGTGGGTTTAATGAGATTATAAGCCAAAACGCCGATAATTCCACCAATCACTGGGAATACAATAAACGCCCACAACTGTTGGATTGCCCATCCGCCTTGAAAAAGTGCAACACCGATACTTCTAGCTGGGTTAACTGAAGTATTAGTTATGGGAATTCCGACTAAGTGAATCAACACCAGCATCAAGCCGATGGGAATTCCGCCCAAACCGACGGGATATTTGGGATGGGTAGTACCCATGATTGTAAATAACAGAAAAGCAGTCAGTACAATTTCCGTCAAAGCTGCTGCCAAAAGTCCGTAACCAGTGGGAGAATGTTCTGCAAAACCGTTAGATGCAAATCCAGACGCAGCAGCATCAAATCCTGGTTTTCCTGATGCTATCATGTACAAAACAAGACCGCCTAGAATTCCCCCTACAATCTGACCGCCTATATAATAAGGAAGCAAAACACCATCGATCAGTTTGGCAACTACTAAACCGATGCTTACCGCCGGATTAATGTGGCATCCAGAGATAGGCCCGATCGTATAAACCATGATTAAGAGAGACAGGCCAAAGGCGATCGAAACTCCCAAAAAGCCGATTTTGTCTCCAGCTAAGACCGCACTGCCACATCCACCTAATACCAACACAAAAGTACCAAAAGCTTCAGCAACCCCAATCTTTATTTTTTTGTTCATACTCACAATTTGCGGAAGTTTCTAATCGGTCAATTTCGCACCCATACGAGTTCTAAGTATAAAAAATAGAACTCGAATTTGTTTCATTTAGCGCAACAATACTTATGAAAATTATTAGCAGCGTATAGCTCTAATGATTTTCATAAATTGTATGGGTTTAACTGAGAACGCGAAATTGGGAATCGATAAATTAGCTCAAACATACTCTACTATGTAAAAAATGTCAACACTTAGCTAATTATTGGTTTAAATTGTGCAATTTTCTATATTCAATTTACAATAATTAACTTGACTTTTTCCCTAATTATGCCATCGTAATTTTACTTATTGTTGCTGATTATCCGATCGCACTTGCAGCTAAAACATCACTGCTAACCGGCTGGTACATCGGGCCTTTGAAGGGGCGAAAGTCTTGCTGGCAATCGGCAGTAATCTTGCACAGCAAGCGAAACTGTAGCGGCGTTGGGGGTTGATTGAGGCGATCGACTTCTACGCGAACTAATTCTCGATCCTGCGAGATAATTTTCAAAATATCCCCGCAAAGATAGCGCGGACAATAGCCTACAATCCAGTGATCTTCAGTACACAGAAGCAAAGCAGAGGAATCGTGCCGATTTTGAAATTCGTGGGCTAAATACAAAAGTTCGCCCACTTGAAGCCCATTAATCCGTTCAATTGCCGGCTTGGGAAGGTGTCGCAGTCCATGTGCAAAAAAATGGATGCGGTAACGTCCATTTTCATCCGGTTCGGGACAGGGGAATACCTCAAAATTATCAGTTACCCGTTTCCCTCCGCTGCGGGCCAATAAAGCAATTGGGTCATCTTCGTGTTGAGGGATATTCAACCACTGTACAAATTCAGGGTAGTCAGGGCGCGATCGCGGCCGCACTCGATTGGAAAACAAGGGAAACAGTTTCTGTGAAGTGTAAACCTTACTGAAATCAGGGAAAGATGGCAAGGGTTTAAACCAGCACTCAAGTAGAGCTTTTAGAACACCATTTGTATAATTGAACTGGTATTCTTTACCGTTAAATGTCAATCGACCAATCGGAAACCAAGAACGGCTGACCGGGTCTTGCCAAGCCAAAAATAGTGTTTTCAAAGCAAATCTCCTGTCAATTCAAGTAGCCTTTCTCTGTTAAAATTAAGTATTTGTTGAGAAAAGTCAATGGTAATTTGTGAAATGCGATGGCGCGGTATCCGGTTAAAAATGGCTAGCGTATCATTAGATGAAATCCTCGCAAGGCAATTTAGCCAAACTTGGGCTGCTTGGGGATAGTATAGCGCTGCTTCCCAGAATGCCTCAAAAGTCTTGAGACGCTTTGGTCTATTATCGCTAGCATATAACTGAGAACAGCATCTTTTAGCATAAGCTTGGACAGAATAGCCAGTATCTTTTGTAATCAGTCTCTTTTGCCGTTGTTCATCAGATATCCGCACTCCCAAACTAGAGGCATGGTCGTGAGTTGGTGCTAGATATCTGGCGATATTTAAAGTAGGATCACTTTCTGGTTTATCTAATACACCCCAATTTTCTGAGTGACGGTCTGTATTGCCAATCCAGGCATCTAATAGCAAATATCCGATAAAAGTTTCTATTGCTGTTTCTATCCCGACTGGCGGAACCCAATGGAGGGGCAAATTAACAGAATTGTCTGCGATCGCATTCAACACAATATCAACTTTGTGCCGTGCGTTCGCAGACAAAACTTGATTCCCAGGAATGAAACTGCCACCATCGGGCAAAAATGATGGTGAGACAGTTCCGCGTTGACTTCTCCAAGTTGCCAGTTCATATTGAGCATGGGGCAGTCCGAGCAATTTGCACAACTCGGCTGCAATTTTTTCTGCCCAATCTTCACCTGTATTCGGTCGAGACTGTTTGTACAAGCAGCGACCAAATTCTGAGTGATGGAACCAGAATTTATTCTTAGTTCCCATTTGTTCTTCTTCAGATAGATCGTAATCAGATTCTGGAACAACAATAACCGGAAACTCATCAGCCATTGTGTCAACCTTAAAGAATGCTAAAAGCAACTATCTAACACAGGAATTCGCGCGGATCTGTGACGTGCCCAGTCAGCGCCGAAGCGGCGGCCGTATAAGGCGAAGCTAGATAAACTTGCGCTTCTTTATTCCCCATCCGACCGGGAAAATTGCGGTTAGTTGTAGATACACAAATTTCGGGTTCATTCATCCGCCCAAAAGTATCTTTCGGGCCGCCCAAACAAGCGGCGCAAGAAGGCGCTGCGGGTTCGATGCAACCAGCCGCTAAGAAGATTTCCGAAAGGGTTTGACCTTCGTATTTGGTGACAAACAAATCTTCGTAAACTTTCTGAGTTGCTGGTACTAAATAAGTCGGAACTTTGACTTGATTTCCTTTGAGAATGCGGGCGGCATTCAGAAAGTCGGAGGTTTTGCCGCCGGTGCAGGAACCGATGTAAACTCGATCGATCTTGACATCGCGACAGTTGCGGGCTAAGTCGCGGTTGTCGGGAGAGTGCGGTTTGGCGACAACTGGTTCTAATTTGCTGACATCGTAGGTGCGATCGCTATAAAATCTAGCATCCCCATCGCTGTAAAATGAATCGAAGGGTTTGTCAGTCCGCGAAGTAACGTAATCAAACGTAGTTTTGTCGGGCGCAACCGTACCGTTTTTACCGCCAGCTTCAATCACCATATTGCACAGCGTCATCCGTTCTTCCATCGTCAAACGCTCAACTGTATCGCCAGCAAATTCCATCGTCCGGTAGTTAGCACCAGCAACGCTAATATCACCAATAATCTGCAAAATTAGGTCTTTTGCTAACAAATAATCCGGCAGTTCGCCGTTGAACACAAAGCGCATGGTTGCCGGAACTTTGATTAACAGTTTGCCGGTTCCCATGATAAAAGCTGCGTCTGTATTGCCGATACCGGTGGCAAATTGTCCGAAAGCGCCGGCATTGCAGGTGTGGGAATCGGTGCCGAACAGCACTTCGCCGGGCCGGGTGTGGCCTTCTTGTGCTAGCGCGATGTGGCAAACTCCTTTGTAGTCGGGATTTGCTTTGAAGTCCGATCGATCCGTGATGTCGTAAAAGTATTTTATCCCTTGTTCTTTGGCAAAATCACGGAGAATATCGACGTTGCGGTTAGCGCGTTCGTCGTTGGTGAAAATGTAGTGGTCGGGAATTAGGACGATTTTGTCGGGGTTCCAGACTTTAGCATTCTCACCGAATTCGCGTTTGAAAACGCCGATGGTGCCGGGCCCGCAGACATCGTGGGTCATCAACACGTCTGTTTCTACCCAGATATTTTCTCCGGGCTCAACTTTAGTGCGGCCTGATGCTTTAGCTAAGATTTTTTCGGTCAGGGTCATTCCCATAGTTCGATCGCTCTTTTTTATTAGATGCTACAAGTGTATTGTAAGCGAAACATTATCTTAAAATAGAAATTATCAGGTCTCAAAGATCGGGAGTAATGACGATGACCTTGCTGACGTTACCCCTAAAAGTTAATCTCGATCGCGTTCAATTTACCGATGAGCAGTTTTATCAACTCTGTCTCAGTAATCCTGAATTGACCATCGAGCGCGATGCTGAAGGAAGGTTAATTGTGATGTCTCCAGTTGGCGGCGATAGCGGTAGTCGCGAGATGGATCTCGGCGGTGAAGTTTATATTTGGAATCGCCAAACCCAACTAGGTAAGGTGTTTAGTTCTTCCACGTTATTCAAATTGCCCGGTGGAGGATCTCGTTCTCCTGATGTAGCGTGGGTGGAATTGTCTCGCTGGGAAGCACTGACTCCAGAACAACGACAGAAATTTCCCCCCATCGCGCCGGATTTTGTGATTGAACTGCGCTCGCGATCGGATAATCTGCAAACCTTACAAGATAAAATGCTGGAATACCTGCAAAGTGGGGTGCGGTTGGGTTGGTTGTTTAATCCACAGAATCAGCAGGTAGAAATTTATCGACAGGGACAAACAAAAGAGGTTCGCTCTTTACCAACACAACTTTCTGGAGAAGATGTTTTACCTGGATTTGTGCTGGAATTTCCATTATTTACCGACTGAACGATAAGAGGCGATCGCTCTTGGTTAAATGATAGTTTTACCATGCCCGGTTGTTGATGGCGATCGGGTTTTAATTGTGGGTGAAAAAAATTTAATAATACAAGACGATCGTGTCCTCAAACATCAAGCTTTGCCAATCCCAAATAGCGCACACCTTCCGGCGTCACGTCAAACCGGCAAGGCAAAATCTCTACACCTTCACCCATCGCCTGTCTGAACAATTCTCCGTAAATGCGATCGGCACTATCCCCCGGAGCAAAATCAGTACAATCCCCACGATTAATAAAATACAGCATTACAGCCCTCGAACCCTGCCGCACCACTTCTATCAATTCTCTCAAATGTTTCTGTCCCCTCTCCGTCACTGTATCGGGAAATAGAGCCAACTGCTGTTTTACCCAAGTTGTATTTTTCACTTCCAGAAAAATCGGTTTTTCCTCACCAGTTAGCCAAAAATCTACTCTACTTTTTTTATCAGTGCCGTAAACAACCTCCGGTTGAATTAAACTGTAATTGCCCAACTCAGGAAACAAACCTAATTCTAAAGCTAACTTAACTACTCGATTTGGCAGCCCAGTATTAACTCCCACCCAAGTTGGCACAGTGTCGCAAACTTTAATTAATTCCCAAGTATAAGCTAACTTGCGTTTAGGATTGTCGCTTGGAGATACTAGCACTGGATTGCCCGGAATATAAACACCAGTCATCGGGCCAGTATTCGGACAGTGCGCGGTGATTATTTCTCCCGAATCTAGTTCGATTTCTGCAAAAAATCGCTTGTAACGTTTGATGAGAATTCCGGGTAAAAGAGGAGGATATTGGTAAATTAAACCAGTCATTCGATTTTAGATTTTAGATTTTAGATTTTAGATTTTAGGTTTTAGATTTTAGCTATAACAGAATACCTGGCTCCGAACTTTTGAAATAAGTTTTGGAACTCATACAATCAGTCATCAGTTATCAACTATATGTTATTTATATGCTTTTTTCAACTCATTTGTTTCATCATTTGTAGATTGTAGATTGTAGATTGTAGATTTTAGATTGAAGCATCATAGCACGAAACGGCGGTTGGTAGTTAGGACGAATAGTCCCGATCGATTATTGAATTGCCGCAAGTCAGTAATATCGATAAAATTGGTATAAACGCAATTCCCCCTAGAAGTTTTATCAGTTCATGATATGATTCTCCCGATTCGCGATTAAAATAAGTGAATCCTTTTAGCACTAGCGTTTGTAACCATTTGTGTCCCAATTACAGAAGCCCTCTCGTTCCCTCGCAGGGATTGCCGGCATTGTCGCAGTCGCCACTCTAATTAGCAAAGTCTTTGGATTGGTGCGCCAAATTGCGATCGCCGCAGCCTTTGGAGTCGGTGTCGCCGTCGATGCCTACAACTACGCCTACGTCATCCCTGGTTTCTTATTTATTTTGCTGGGAGGGATTAACGGGCCATTTCACAGCGCCATAGTCAGTGTTTTAGCTCGCCGGGATAAAAAAGAAGCAGCACCCTTAGTCGAGACTATCACCACCTTAGTCGGGGGCATATTGCTGTTGGTAACAGTCGCTTTAATTATTTTTGCAGATCCGGCGATCGATTTGGTGGCACCGGGATTAAATAGGACAACAGAAGGTTTACAAATCAAAGCAATCGCCGTCCAGCAATTTCGGATTATGGCGCCGATGGCGTTACTTTCAGGCTTAATCGGCATTGGTTTCGGCACTCTCAACGCTGCCGATATGTACTGGTTGCCTTCGATTAGTCCTTTATTTTCTAGCGTTGCACTTGTCGGCGGTTTAGGGATTCTCGCACTGCAACTCGGAGACAAAATTATTCAACCAGAATACGCACTAATTGGCGGCTTAGTGTTAGCTTGGGGAACTTTAGCGGGCGCAGTTTTGCAGTGGCTGGTGCAACTGGTGGCGCAGTGGCGCGCCGGCTTGGGAACATTGCGTTTGCGGTTTAATTTTAAACGGCCGGGAGTGCAAGAAGTAATTAAGGTGATGGTTCCTGCGACCTTATCATCAGGAATGCTGCAAATTAATGTCTATACTGACCTCTTTTTCGCATCCTACATCCCTCAAGCTGCCTCTGCGTTAGGTTACAGTGGCTTGTTAGTTATGACGCCTTTAGGCATTATTTCTAATGTAATTTTAGTGCCATTTCTACCCATCTTTTCTCGCCTCACCGATCCGAGAGATTGGCCGGAATTAAAAGCTCGAATTCGTCAATCTTTAATTTTGACTGCCCTTACGATGCTGCCTCTGAGCGCTTTAATGGTAACACTTGCCGGGCCGATCGTCCGCGTGGTTTACGAACGCTATGCTTTTGATCGGGAGGCCTCGCTGTTTGTCACGCCGATATTGATGGCTTACAGTATTGGAATGTTTGTGTATTTGGGACGCGACGTTTTGGTACGGGTATTTTACGCTTTGGGAGACGGGGAAACGCCTTTCCGCATCAGTATTATCAATATCTTTTTGAACGGACTGCTAGATTATTTGTTAGTTGGAGCTTTTGGCGCGCCCGGATTAGTTTTGGCGACGGTGGGAGTGAATCTTATTTCGATGATTATGCTTTTGTACTTATTAGATAAAAAGCTGGGTGGCCTGCCTTGGGGGGAGTGGAGTTTACCTTTCCTGGGGTTAACTTCTGGCAGTTGTTTAACCGCTTTCGTGACGTTGGCTACTCTGCAAGGCTGTCAAAGAGTTTTGGGTACTGAAGGTTTGGTAATTCAATTAGTGCAGTTGAGTGTGGCAAGTTTTGTAGGGTTAGGGGTTTTTGCCCTGTTTGTCAGTCAGATGAAATTGCCGGAAGTTAATATGTTTGTCGATCGCATTCGGGCGCGTTTTCGCAAATAAATAAAATTGTCGGGGCGGGTTAAGGGCGAAATACCAGACACAACGCCCACAATCTGCGTACAAAACCCGCCCTTTACTTTACATTTTCCGCTGAAATTCCTCAAGAACATCCATCAATTGAACTTGACACTGCATCGGAATTAAATCTGCCAGTGGCACTTCCCGCTTGCCGCCGCCCAACTTGACTGAAATTCCTTGCAAAACTTGTCCCACTTTGTCAGCATCAAACTTCCCATCTTCCAGCATGGGGTAAAGTTGTTCAGCAACAACTGTATGCAGGTGAGCATCATTGAGATACAAATGCCATTTGGCAATATCAATGTAGACATTTTCGCCGATTTCGGCTGCTAAGGATTCGATCGCCTGTGTAGTATTAGCCATATCAAAAAAAGCCGAAAGTTATTGGTTATCAATCAAAAGACTTAACCAATCGCCGACAACTGCCTTCACCCAGAATCTTTGGTGAGGGGCGAATAATCGGCGATCGCAAAATGGTAAATCGCGTGGGCAAAAACTACTAGAGCCCATCCACCCGTTACCGAAATTGCCCAAGGCCAATCAGCCTTTTGCAAATTGTGAACAAACCACAAACCAGAATTGGTAGCAGAAAAAAGACCGACGTGGATAGCAAAATTCATCCGGTCATCTAAGCGGCGGTACTCTGGATCATTGCGATCGGGTTTGCGGGGCCAACGAGGAGGCATAGTTTTTCACTTGATGTTAGTAGTTCTCTGCCTATTTTAATCTTAAGTGCAGCTTTTTGAATTCTACATCCCTCTCAAGGCAGAAAATTTAGGCCTCTAAATTTTCATAGTCGCCTGACTTGCCGCCGCTTTTGCTCACCAGTCGAATTGACTCAATGGCGATCGACTTTTCCAATCCTTTCGCCATATCATACAAAGTCAGCGCCGCCACCGAAACCGCCGTCAGCGCCTCCATTTCCACCCCTGTTTCCGCCTTAATTTTCACCGTCGCCCGAATTTGATACCCCGGCAACCCAGCATCCGACATCACCTGCACCTCCACGCTACTCAGCGGCAGAGGGTGACACAGAGGAATCAAATGCGCCGTCTGTTTCGCCGCCATAATTCCAGCCAGCCTTGCAGTGCCCAACACATCACCTTTCGGCGCATTCCCCGCTTCAATCGCCGCAAAAGTCTCCGGCAACATCCGCACCCGGCCTGCAGCCACAGCTTGTCGCACAGTCTGCACCTTCGCCGAAACGTCCACCATTTGGGCTTCCCCGCTGTTGTTGAGATGAGTTAGCTGTGCCACATCGGGCAATTTAGAAAAAGTTTGCGAAAGGTCTTGCATTATTTTGGTAATGGTGTTACTGTTAGATTCTGTGAGAAAAGAACTTAATCAATTTTAAATTAAATCTTAACTCAACAGGGGCTTGTAGCTTAGTTGGATAGAGTGCATGGCTACGAACCATGAGGTCGGGGGTTCGAATCCCTCCAAGCCCATTTAAAAACGTTATAAGCTGTGAGTTCTGAGTTCTGAGTTTAGAGTTTTGAATTAAGAAATTAATTCAGCTCACGACTTAAAACTCAGAACTTTTTTGATTGAGTCCGTTTACTGATTCAAAGCATAAATATCTTTGCCTCGACCGATCGCAAATTTCATCGAATTAGACAAGCCCTTGCTAGACTGAGTAATAAAAATCAGCAAAGCCAAGCCAGCGAGTCCAGCAGCAAAACCAAACATATTTCTGTAGCCAACTTGTTCCGCAACAAAGCCTAAAGTCGGCCCAGCAATCGCAATTCCCAAATCAAATCCGCCAATACAAAGCGAAAACAAGCGGCCCCTTTCATGAGGTTCGCACCTGTCCGACATCAGCGTTACCATCATCGGCAAAACCGTACCGCCCGCGCAACCTTCAACCAAAGCTGCCATTAAAAAAGCATTGCTGTTGTTAGCAAAATACAACAATAACATAGATACGGCATAACAGATTAAGCCGCCAGAAATAAACAAGCCGCGACCGTATTTGTCCGAAGCCCGTCCCGTGAGCAACCGTATACCGAAACTGGCGATAGCCGCCGTAGAATAAAATAATCCAGCATTCAAATTAGCCTTGGTTTCTTGGATAAACAAAGGCATAAAAGTGCTCAAAGTTCCAAATACTAAACCAACCAGCAATAACACTAAAGCGGGAATCCGCACTCTAGGATTCCAGAGCATTTCCCAGTATTTTTGGCTATTTGTGTCGTCAGATAGCGAGTCAGATTTTGTTAAATCCGCAAAATTCGGTTCCGCAATTTGGCAGGTAAAAAATACACTTATTGCAGCGAAAGCTGCCGACATCGCAAACAAAGGAGTATAGCCAACCCAAGCTTGCACAAATCCGCCAATAGCCGGGCCCAATGCTAGACCAATAGGATTCACCAAACTCATATAACCGATTAATTCGCCCCGCTTTCCTGGCGGCGACAAATCTGTTACCAAAGCGCTGTAAGCTGTGGTAAAAGCGGCGATGCTAAGGCCGTGAAAAGCGCGAATAACTAACAGTAAGGGGATAGATTGAGCTAACAGGTAGCCCAAAGGGGCGATCGCAGCGACTGACGCACCTAGAAGCAAAACTTGTTTTCGCCCCCTGCTGTCGGCTATTTTACCCAACTGCGGCCTCGATAGCAAAAGTCCGATCGCAAATGCACCCATCACAAAGCCAATTTGCTGTTTTGTACCGCCCACAAATTGAACGTACAGTGGCAAAGTTGGCAGTAGCGAAGCCAAACTCGACCAGAATAGCAGCCCTGCGGTGAATAAAGTCAGCAAGCTGCGTCTGGGTTGGGGATCGATGTCCCTAAAAATATTCAAGATGCTAATTCCCTTTAAATCTTCTGAGTGCACTCAAAGTAAGTTCGAGTGTCTCTATCATTGTGTTACAAATCCTTAAGATTTGCACCAAAAAAACTTGATATTCTACTCACAGTCAACCGTGAACAGTCAACAGTCAACCGTGAACAGTCAACAGTCAACCGTGAACAGCCAGCATTCTTACCAATCAACCTCAGCCCTTTCCTCCACCACCCGTTCATAAACCCACTGGGTTTCTATCGCCAACTTCGGCCAGCTAAACCGGCGTTCCAAATCTTGATAAGCATTGTCAACCAACCACTGCGCGTAACCCGGATTTTTCAAAACCTCCAAAATTCCCCATGCCAAAGAATCCCGATTGTTGGCCTCAGTAACAACGCCAGTTTTAGTGTGCAGTACCACCTCTGGAAGTCCGCCCGCATCCGAAACCACCACAGGCACTCTTGCAGCAAAGCTTTCTAACGCTACAATCCCAAAAGGTTCGTAAAGACTGGGGAAAACCGCGCAGTCAGCCACGGTCTGGAATTTGTCGAGATGTTCCTCAAACATGAACCCAGTAAAATAACACTTATTCCAAATTCCTAAATGCCAAGCTAAATGTTTGAGATGGTCTGTATTGCCGCCACCAACAATTACAATTTTCGCTTTACCCCCCATTTCCCAAATTACTTTAGGTGCCGCATTTAGAAATACACCAATGCCTTTTTCATAGCTAATTCTTCCTACATAATAGACAATTTTCTCATCATCAGCAGCAAACCGGCGGCGGAAATCCATCGCGTCAAATTCGTGCCAACGGGGCTTTTTATCTGGTCTAATTCCGTTGTAAATTACCTCTATTTTGTTCCACGGAGTCGCTAGTACCCGTTCGGCTTCCCGCCGCATATAATCACTGCAAACAATTACTCGCCACGCATTGTAAGCGAGGTCGTTTTCCTTGGCGTTAATGTAGCGCTGCCCTTCATTGTGGATGCCGTTGAAGCGCCCGTATTCCGTGGCGTGGATGGTGGCAATTAGCGGTACTTTAAAGGTATGCTTGAGGGCGATCGCCGCATCTCCCACTAACCAATCGTGAGCGTGGATGATATCAAAGGGGCCTTCCTCCAGCATCAGTTTCCCGCCTTGGTGGCCCATGCTTTGGTTGAGGTTCGCCACCCAGTGAAAAAAGTCCCTGGCGTGCCCCACCACCACCCGATGCACACGTATTCCTTCCACCACTTCGTACATCGGTGCGTGGCCGAACTCTACTGTAATTAAGTGAATTTCGTGTCCCTGCTTCACCAATTCTGGATATAGTTCCGATACGTGGCGGGCGATACCGCCTACGATTCTGGGAGGAAACTCCCATGCCAATACCAAAATTTTCATCTTTCTCCCTCCAAATAATTTATATAACTTAATGTTTAGGATTAACAGATTTATTGTATAATTATCACCCTTAAATTTAAGTTGAGCGTAAGTTGATGCCCAATGCCTGACTTTTGGCAGCAACAAAGACAGAAAATCATGCCTAAATCTGGTTTTTGCATGAAATTGCTCGATCGCCATTACCTGAAAAAAACAGGTTTCCTCAAGATTTGAGCCACTGAGGGAAGCAATGGCGATCATAACTACCCGCTTACCGTTTCTTCAAAATCGGCTCCAATTCGCCGCGAAAACGGGTCCAAGCAGCAGCCGATGCAGAATCAGAAACAGCACCCTGACGCATCAAAATCGCGCCGTCTTCAAAGCCAACAATTCCGTAATCTCCCGATTTGGACATTCGCTCGATCGCCGGTACGATTTCCCGCAACTGTCCGCGTTCCCCGCGAAACGCAGCCTGATACTGCTGCAACTGCCACAAATCGGCAATTACATATTGCATCTTCACTGCCTTCCCCGCATCATTGCGGAGTTCAAACATCGGAAACCTGAGAATTTCCCGCCTGCTTGACAAAATCGGCACAATAGTATTCGTCGCTGCCACGCTAGCATCAGCAGGAATTTGAGCCAATAGCGGCCGCACTTGCAAAACGTGCTGCCATTGTCTGACGAGAGGAACCTGCACCCAAGGATCGATCGCATCGGGCAAAATCAAAGAAAAAGTCCGATTTGGGTTAGAAGTGAAGGTAAAAAATAGCGACAAACAGATGCAAAACCCCCAAAAGCGGCGAAAATTTGAAGAAGAAGGCAGAGGAAATAAAGCAGAAGGAAAACGCAAAAACATTCTTTCCTCTCTCACCATTCTATCTTCTTCCTTTTGACGCTGGGCCCACCACAGAATCGCCCCATAAAAAAGCCCTGGAACCACAGTCATCGCATAGCGAATATTAATCGCCAGCACCGACTCTCCTTTCGCTAAAAATAGCTTCAGCAGCGGAAATCCAGCTATCATCCAAGACGCAGGCGCGAAAGCAGGAACCAAAGCTAATGGCAACCACTGGCCAAGCAGGTATCTAATCTTACCAAAAAACGGCGTAAATAACTGAGCCACCAACCGCCAGGGATTGCTCACCATTCCCCAAATAATTTCTAGAGTAGAAGCTTCATCTCCATCAGCATATTGACCGAAGCGCTCCATCATAAACCGCTGGGATATATCAGCAGAAAACAAAGGCATAATCAGATTGGTCAGGACGATCATATAACCAAAACTGAGTATGCAGACAGCCAAACCAGTCCGAGGGTAGCGCCGGCTCAAAATCAGGTAAACTCCGACGCCAAATAAAACAACTCCCCCATCTTCTCGCACGGCCAAAATTAAAGTTGCCAGAATCCCAAACAAGGGCCACCAGCGCTTCTCCATTGCCAGCAGCAAGCCAAAGACATACAGCGGCATTTGACAAATATCGTGAAAATTGCCCAAAGTCGGGCCGATGACCGCGTTAGCGCAGTAATAGCTCACAACAATTGTCGCCGACAGCCTCGGTTCCAGATAGTGTCTGGCGAGAGCATAGAGCACTCCTCCAGCCGCCGTAATTAAAGTCACCTGCAACACCGTCAAAGTGACGGGCGAGGGAAACAGCGAGTAAATTGGCAGCCACAGCATCAGGGCCGGGGTGAAATGCTGCCCCAACCGGTAGTAAGATACTTCCGGGAGCTGGTTTTGGTGAACCACATTAGTGGACAACGCCGAAGAGAGGGAACTCTCAAACAAGTGACCCCGAGTGCCGTTCCAAAAAACTTGATTGAAAATGCCTTGGTCGTAAGTAGCGTAAAAGCTGTAGTAGCGGTGCAGCGTCAGCAACAGGCACAGCACAAAAAAGGCGGCCGCCACTTGAACCACCACCCGCAGCGACTCATTTTTCTTCCATCTCAAAAATATCATCTGCCCGCCTGTAATGAA
Organism: Microcoleus sp. Pol10D4; assembly: GCF_036701555.1. NCBI lineage: Bacteria > Bacillati > Cyanobacteriota > Cyanophyceae > Oscillatoriales > Microcoleaceae > Microcoleus > Microcoleus sp. Pol10D4. Next base: position 28,761 of record NZ_JAUBRA010000016.1, on the reverse strand, counting down.
ATTATCGGACAATAGCATAAATCTAAAGTAAGTATTAAATTAAAGTAGAAGTGAAATAACTCGGCTCGGCAATGCTCAATTATTTTCACCCGATCGAAAAGCTCAACAGCGTCCATTCAACATCAGGCACCAGCGGCACTGACTGTTCTCCCGAACAGCCGGCCAATTCCGCACCACTTTTACAGCTTTTGCTGTTTGTAGACAAGCGTCCCTCTTCCAGGGAACAGACCAGACACATCCGCAAGTCCCTAAAGGATTTGAAGGCAGAGTGGGACTTTGAGCTTCAAATCATTGATGTAGGAGAACAGCCCGATTTAGCCGAACACTTTAAACTTGTAGCCACTCCCTCGCTGCTCAAAATTCATCCCGATCCGCGACAAACTCTCGCCGGCAGCAATTTAATCGCCCAACTCGAACACTGGTGGCCCCGCTGGAAGCTTTCTGTAGAAGAATACGCAGCTCAGCAGCAGTCGGCCGCAGCTCTTGCTGAAAGCCTGACTGACCCAAAACCCATCTATTCCGTTGCTTGCGCGGCCGAACTTGTGCAGCTTTCCGATGAAGTTTTTCGCCTCAAACAGGAAAAAGAACACCTGCAAGAGCAGTTGCAGTTGAAAGACCGGATTATTGCGATGCTAGCTCACGACTTGCGTAATCCCTTGACGGCAGCATCTTTGGCTTTGGAGACTTTGGAGTCAAGTCAGAAGGTGAAAGAGGGGGAAAAGTCGCGTTTGACACCGAGTCTGGCGGCTCATTTGATGAAACAAGCCCGCCGCCAAATCCGAATTGTCGATCGTATGATTACAGATATCCTGCAAGCAGCCCGGGGTACAAACGCTCAACTCCACATTGAACCAAAAAGAATCGAACTGGGGGCGATTTGTCAAGATGTAATCTTGCAGTTTCAAGACAAATTTCAGGCGAAAAGTCTGAACATAGAAACAGACATTCCCGCAGATTTGCCCTTGGTTTATGCCGATCCCGATCGCATCAAACAAGTCATGGTCAACCTGCTTGACAACGCCAGCAAGTACACCCCAGACCAAGGAACTGTTAATCTGTCCATTCTCCACCGCACCGCTTACAAAGTTCAAGTCAGCATTTGCAACAGCGGCCCGGGAATTCCTGAAGAAGATTGCGCGAGCATTTTTGAAGACAGCTTTCGCTTGCAGCGAGATAAATCAAAAGACGGTTACGGCATTGGGCTGTCTCTGTGTCAAGGCATCATCCGCGCCCACTACGGTCAAATTTGGGTAGACTCTGTACCAGATAGAGGCAGTTGTTTTCACTTTACTCTGCCCGTCCAAAAATAAAAGTTAGCTGTCAGCGATCGGCTAACTGTTGTCTGTTGTCAGTAGCAACCGCATTTGATATTACAGTTCAACTTTTCCGCAGTGCAGCGATAATCTGTGCGTTTGCCTGGGGGAAAGTAAATTGGTCAATTTCATCGAGTGTGACCCAGCGAATTTCATCGCATTCGATCGTTTGCGGTTCCCCGCTGACGTGGCGGCAGTGGTGTACGTATAGTCTAACTGTAAATTTAGTGTAGTCGTGGTCAATTGTAATCAAGCGATCGCCAACTTCTACGACAATCCCCAACTCCTCCATAATTTCCCGTTTTATGCAAGCTTCGATTGTTTCCCCAGGCTCTATTTTTCCGCCCGGAAACTCCCAGAAACCCCCGTGCAGTCCATGTTGTCGGCGCTTGTCAATCAAAATTTGTTGGCGATCGTTCCAGATTGCAGCAACGCCGATAACTTTGTGGACCAAAGGAGGAAGAGACATATTAATTGGGAATTGGGTATTGGGAATTGGGTATTGGGAATTTAAGAATAATATCAATAATTCTTCAATTATTTAATCTAAAATCTAAAATATAAAACCTAAAATCTAAAACCTAAAACCTAAAATCTAAAATCTAAAATCTAAAATATTAAGCCCCCATCTTGCGAGGGGGGGCTTGACACTTGGATCACTTAAATGTTAACAATCTACTAATCGTCCGAGCCATGTCTCTCACTGGCTTGTAGGGACTTTTCAAAAGTCATTCGCTGTTCGGCATTTTTCAGAAAATAACCGCTAATCATAGCCGAGGCGAGCAATCTACCCAAATGTTCGCGACTGGTAGTCACTGTCACCCCGAAGTGTTCCGAAGGCAAATTCCCCAATAGTCCAACAATATTTCGCTCCATTACTTGAAACACTTCGTGAGAAGTCGGCTTAGACAACTGAGAAACTGTGTCTGGAGCCATTGACTGCACGTATTGCCATAATAAGTTAGCATTTTCTCCGTCTTCTTCAAAGAATTCTGGGGATTTATTAGATGAGTTGCTCACGAGTACCTCCGTTTCAGACACAGCTTGTTATGTTAGACGCGGGCGGTTAAATTAAATAACCCTTATCCGCTGGCTGCTGATCTTTATTACTAAGTAATTACTAATGTAGCAGGACATTTGTAGCAACCAAGTGGGCACAACCGAATTAAAAGCGGCGGTTTTTACGATTTTAGATTGGGGATTGCGAGTGGGCGAAATGTCCGATCGCCAATCCCCAATCCCCAATCTACCTAGCTGGCTAGATAATCGTTGATATCTTGCTTGCGCTTGCGGAGTTTGGTCAAAGCTTCCCGTTCTATTTGCCGCACTCGTTCCCGACTGATGTTGAGACGATCGCCTATTTTGGCCAAAGTTAAGGTTTGCCCGTCTTCTAAACCGAACCGCAAGGCGAGCACTTCTCGCTGTTGCTGAGTCAGTTCCGCCATTAGCTGCTCTAAGTCAGTCCGCAGGGAAGATTGCAGGGCAAAATCTTCCGGGGTAGTACCCGTATCTTCCAACAAATCGCCCAACTCTGTATCTTGATTGTCTCCCACGCGCAAGTCCAGGGAAAGTGGCAGGCGCGCGCGATCGAGATATTCGCGAATCTGTTTGGGAGTCAATTCTAACTCTGATGCCAATTCAGCAGCCGTGGCCGCGCGACCGAGCTGTTGAGCAAGTTGGCGCTGAGCCTTTTTAATTTTGTTGAGCTTTTCGGTGATGTGGATCGGCAAGCGGATGGTGCGACCTTTTTCGGCGATCGCCCGAGTAATTGCCTGACGAATCCACCAATAAGCATAAGTAGAAAATCTGTAGCCCTTAGTCGGGTCAAATTTTTCTACTCCCCGCTGCATCCCGATCGTGCCTTCCTGAATAAGATCCAGTAAATCTACGTTGCGCTTGATATATTTTTTGGCAACAGACACTACCAGGCGGAGATTCGCTTCCACCATTTGGCGCTTTGCCCTTTCCCCGTGTTCGATCGTCCGCTGCAACTGTGCCTCAGACAGACCAACTGCCTGTGCCCATTCAGCCGCCGTCGGGTCGCGGCCTAACTCTTCGGCTAAAATATTTTTCTCCTGATGCAGTGCGGTTGAGCGCTGTACCTGTTTCCCATAGAGTATTTCTTGCTCATGGGTCAACAAGGGAACGCGGCCGATTTCCCGCAAGTAAGCGCGAACAGAATCTGTATCTGAGGACTTAAGAGTTTTCATGAGCTTTTCCCGCTGAGGATCTGTGCCTCTAAAGGTTTGCGGTAGTCGCAAACCCCTAGCTTTAGCTGGGAAGGAAAGCGGGCGGGGACTTGCGCTTTCCTTCCATTTAAAGAGGCTTAATTTTATGGTAGCTAGCTACTACTCCCAGTCAGCACCGTCTCAGGTTAGGTTTTGGTTGGGGTGTGCACAATACTACGTTATGTTAAGAATCTTAACATTTGTGAGAGCACTTGGCTACACTTCTTCATATTTATTTCATGTAAGCCAGGAATGTTGGTACGAGAGTACCCGCTTTCCTGGCTTGAGAATTGCCTCATGTTAAACGAAATCGAGTAAATCTCAGAGGGGGAGATGGGGAGATGGGGTGAGGGGGAGATGGGGAGATGGGGAGGTTGACCGAAGAACGAGACCTGCGCCAGGGGCGATCGACTAGGGGAAAAGTCGGTAGCGGTTTCAACCACCTTGAATATTTCTTTACAGATACTTTACAGAGTTAGTCAAAAGCTTATGTTACGATCCAAAAGATCATCAAGTAAAAATGACCATCTACGTGTAGAAACGTCCGGCGTTGCCCAGTAACTCAGGCAACTGACTTATCCGACGCAAGATTCGGAATAGTTAAAGGGCAAATAATAGTAGGAGGTAGAGCTTACCAGATATTTTGCCTAGTGATGGACTGGCGATCGCGCAAAAAACCAAAGTATACGCAATATTTGAAGAAATTCAAGCTTAGTGAGTAGCGGCGACAAGATAGCCACGAGTGAAAATCCGAATCTAGATTCCTCAAGAATCCCCTCGCCTTTTCAGGCTAGGGAGTATCAAGAAGCCTAGACATTTGTAGAGAATAAGAATAAAAATACTTATTGCTCATGTACAAAATTAGTGAGTTTGCTGCAAAAGTAGGTGTTTGGGTAAAAACAATTCAGCGGTGGGACAACTCCGGTAAATTACCAGCACGCTTAGATCGGTTGCGGGCGATCGGTACAATAGAACGCATTTGACATCTATTCCTGTAATAGTAAGCCTAATACCCTAGAAACATTTCACATTCTGGACTAGAATTTATTGCGGGTTTTTTTTGGTGTTTGTATGCGGGAGCGATCGCCCTCCCCGCTGATTCGCCCCATCCCGATCGGCCACGATCTAGGTTAGAGGCGATCGCCGCTTCTTCCCAAGCCAGGTTAGTTTTTTTAAACACCCTGTCCGACTTTTCAAACACCCTCTTAGGTTGAGCTAGTGATTTCATCCTTCTCGTATTGCCCCGGTTTATAGGATAATTTATCGCTCATCTCGACTAACATACATAATAGATAAAAGTAGCTACTTTTTGCAAATACTCAGGTGGATAATAAGTGACATTTAACTCAATTGAATTCCTAGTCTTTTTTCTAGTTACCTATATCTTGTACCGCATCCTTCCTTTCCGTGGTCAAAACTTGGTGTTGCTGATTGGTAGCTATGTATTCTACGGCTGGTGGGATGTTCATTTCCTGTTTTTAATGATTATTTCCACCGCAATTGACTTCTACTGCGGGGCAATTATTGATACTGGTCGATTAGAATTATCTAACCGCAGGATTGTTTCTTTGTCAGTTGTATTAGGGGCGTTGTTATTTAATACAGTTCAATGGAATGCCCTTCAGGTAAGTATAGCACCAATAGCGGTGTCAGTACAGTGGACAAAACTATTACCGGCTTCTTTTTCCGGCTGGTTGATATTAATGGCCGCCCTGGTAGTTGTAACAATTGCCAACCTGCTGTATCCCCAATTCACCGCTCTTGAGGAAAAACAGCGCCGCCATTTGTTCCTGTGGCTCAGTGTATGGAGTAACTTGGCACTTTTAGGTTTCTTTAAATACTTCAATTTCTTTATTACCAGTGCTGAGAGAGTAATTCATACCCTGGGGATTCATAGAGACTTATTGCATTTAAACATCATTCTGCCTCTAGGCATCTCGTTTTACACTTTTAAAGCCATCAGCTACGCTTGCGACATTTATCGAGGCAAACTGAAAGCATCACACAATTTTTTAGACTTGGCTCTATTCTTGGCTTATTTTCCCCCATTGTTTGCTGGCCCTATAGATCGAGCTTTAGACTTACTTCCTCAATTTTCAAATCCGCGAAAAATCAGTTTTGAGCAATCTGTTCAAGGTTTGTTTCTGATACTATTGGGATTGGTGAAGAAAGTAGCGATCGCAGATGGATTAGCTGGTTCAGTCAATGCAATTTATGGGACTAATGGAAATGTTTCTTGGATTGATATCATTTTAGCAACTTTCCTCTACGCCATTCAAATCTATTGCGATTTTAGTGGTTATTCAGACATCGCTAGAGGTGTATCCAAATTGTTGGGTATAGAACTAATACTCAATTTCAATCTGCCCTATTTTTCTAAAGATCCCAGCGAGTTTTGGCGTCGCTGGCACATTAGCCTCTCTACTTGGCTACGGGATTACGTATATATACCACTTGGGGGAAACCGTCAAGGCGAGCGCCAAACTTATCAAAATCTGATGACAACAATGGTACTGGGCGGACTTTGGCATGGGGCAGCATGGAACTTTATCCTGTGGGGATTTTATCAGGGGATGCTTTTGTCTGTGTATCGAGCTTTTACCCCTAAGACTACTAACAAACAACTACCGAGCAAAAATAAGTTCAAACTTCTAGAAGGATTAGTCGCAACTCTATTCTTTTTTATTCTGACTTGCTATGGATGGCTGTTGTTTAAAGCCACTTCCCTGATTCAGATTATCTCCTTTACAAAAATTCTGTTTGGAGATTTCGGAAACTTGGCGCTCAGTCTGCCTACACCCCCATTACCTGCTATCTTGGGCATTCCACTACTGATCGGCTATGAATTTTTGGCTTACAACACTGATAATTCCGATTTTTACCGTCGTTATCCAACCCCAGCCCGTGCAGCTTTTTATACAGCACTCATTATTATTTTATTGATGGGAGAAAGCAATGCCCCTGCACAGTTCATCTATTCTCAATTTTAAACCAGCTATCAGCAATGCCATGCGTAAAAAATTCGTCACCGGACTGTGGATCATTTTCTTCCTATTGATGTTCGATTTTTCGATCAATTTTATGTTTCCATATCCGTCAGATCCTTTAGCAACTTCTCCAGGGCAACTCAATACATATTTTGAATATGGGCGATCTATTGAGGGCAAGCTTTCACGGATGGTCGGTTCTACGGATGAATTAAGTTCACCTATAGCAATTGCTGGCTGGTTAGATCCAGAACTATGGAAGAAGTTAAATATACCCGTTAGCCGAACTTCCGATAAAGATTTGCTAATTGCTATCTACGGTATGTCATTTTCCAATCAGGTCGGCACCGCCATGGAGGAAATGGATTCGAGGTTGATGATTAGAGCGATCGCCGGACCTGCTGCTCCGCCTAATTACTCCTTCGCGGCCTACAATTTAGATCGAGGTAAGCATCAAGCGGATATAGTAATTTTGGGACTGTTAGCTTCTAGCGTTAAAGGACTCAGAACTCTTAACGGCATGACTTGGCAATTTGAAGGACCAGCACCTTACACCTACCCACGATACTTTTTGGAAGATGGAAAGCTGAAGGCAATCTCGCCCAATGTCATGTCTTTAGCTCAACTTCGGGCAGCCCTCCAAAATAAGCAACAGTGGAACGCATTTGTTAATCAACTTAAAGAACACGATCAATTTTTTAATGGATTTATATTCCAGAAAAAATGGCTAGATAATTCGGTAATTATCCGATTGATTCGCCGAGCTTTAGCACAACGTTATCAGCTCACACTTACAAATCAAATTCATAGTACAACAGGGTTTAATGCCGAATCAGAAATCCCAGTTTTAAGGGCAATAGTTAACGAGTTCGGAGCCACAGCTAAAGCTGATGGTAAAATGCCAATTGTGCTTATTCTTAATGATCGTGGATATGAAGATCATTTGTTCCAAGCACTCAAACCAACCTTAGAAAATGCTTCAATTCCCTATGTCAGTACCCATAATATTGTTCCTGCTAATGATCTCAGTAACTTTATTGGTGATGGACACTTTACCCCAAAAGCCAACAAATTAATCGCTCAAGAAGTGCTAAAGTTGCTGAATGAGCATTTTAATCGAGTTAACTAAACTAGAAGTTAACTGAACAGTAGAAGTAGTGACAAAATGCTCACCATTTTTAACGAGACTTACCGGAGAAACTCCTGAAGTTAATCCCCGACGTATAGGTTTGACTGGACGATATGCTGTCATTCCACTCAGTTTCCCTAGTTGGGTAAGTAATTGCACCATTTTGCCCGGGATATTCAGATTCACCAATTGCCTGAAATTCCAATCCTGCGGCTAGTGTGTTGGCTTGAGCATCGAGTATCCCGAATAGGGTGACGCGATGACCGCGCCGTTGCAGTTCTTTCCCCAAGAGCAATATAGTGTTAAGATGACCAGTTGAGGCGGGACAAATCAGACCAAAAGGAGTCATAAAGAAAAGCCAGATGCGAGAAAATCCATGGCTTTAGCGCTGAGAGGAAAGCAAATGAGCGGTTTTAACCGCAGTGAGTATTGATTTACTACAGGGGGGTTACTTGGTTGAGTGCGCTTTTATCATAGACTTTCCACGGGACAATTACTGCGCTAAACATTTCGCCCTGTACGTATCGTATTTTTTTGGGCTTGCGCCCCTCCTTTTCGGGGGAGTAATGTTAGCTTCGCGAATGTTTTTTGAGCTGGCGCCAGTCAGCAGCACTTGGTTCGTTCAATGTCCCAGATTCCTGACGGCGAGTAAATCTCAAATCGACTGACTTCTTTGCCGTTGAGCTTCGTACAAGATGAGGGCTCCGGCGATCGACACATTTAAAGATTCTACGCCACGACTCAGGGGAATTTGGATTTGTCGATCGGCCAAACTTCTCAAGTCTTCCGACAAACCAGAGCCTTCGTTACCCAAAACTATCAAAGTCGGCACTCGCAAATCTACTTCCCAATAACTTAAACTGGCCCCGGCGACGGTTGCTAAAATTTGCATTCCTCGGTTTTTATAGGCCGAGACTTCGGCGGTTAAATCTGGACTGACTGCCATTGGTAGCTTAAACCAAGCTCCTGCGGAGGCGCGCAGCACTTTGGGATGGTCTAAATCGGCGCTGTCTGCGCTCAGCAGCAAACCGTCGGCATTAGCAGCCGCAGCCGTGCGGACGATCGCCCCCAAGTTACCTGGATCTTGGATTGTTTCTAGGGCTATTCCTAAAGTTGACAATTTTGCGGGCTCTGTTGCGGTGCGGGGTGCGGTGGCGACAATGCCGTCGGGTTGGACTGTAGTGGCGATCAACTCTAACACCTTTGCACTTACTAATTCTGTGCGATCGGCTAAATTACCAACTTGATTCCAAAGTTCCCCGTGCTGATCCAGCCATTCGGGAGTGCAGCAAACCGTTGCTAGCGGGTATTTGGCGGCGCAAGCTTCTTCGAGCAAGTGCGTCCCTTCGAGTAAAAATAATTGTTGTTCCCTGCGTCCCTTCGAGCTGTGGAGCTTGCGGATTTCTTTAACTAGGGGGTTTTGAATACTTGTCAGCATTGTTTAATTCAGCAGAGCGAATGGGGTTATTGCCTGTATCGGGTTAACCCCAAACTTCCTTCTGCCTTTGGAATGCGGAACCCGGGACTTGAACCCGGAAGGCTTGCACCACATGAACCTGAATCATGCGCGTCTACCAATTCCGCCAGTTCCGCATCGGTCACGAATTACTACATTGCCATATGTTCGCCAGTTTGTCAAGTGTTTTGAGGAATTTATTTTTTCTGGGCTGCGAGTAATATTTGGCACAAATTACTGTTCGGGTTGAGAAATGCTTTAGTTTCGAGAATTTACTGTTAGCCAAACATCGCAAAACGCTGTGTAGTTGAGTACGGTGCATCAGATCGTGTCCGGTTATTAATAATCCACAAGCTTTGATCTGACGCACCCTACAGGATTTGCTGAAAAAATGGGAATCTAATCAGCCAAATCGGGGAAAACCTCGCGCACGGCCGGATGCACCAATCGGTAATTCTGCACGTTCAATCCCTTCGCCAAACTCGGATTGATTTCCAAAGCTTTAATTCCGTTATTTGCCAACTGCAAAACATAAGGCAAAGTGCTGTTATTCAAAGCTTGAGTCGCAGTCCAAGGCACAGCACCGGGCATATTGGGCACGCCATAATGCACAACTCCTTCCTCAACATAAGTAGGATGTGTGTGAGAAGTTGCCCGCAAAGTTTCCACGCAGCCGCCTTGGTCAACGGCTACGTCAACAATCACAGAACCGGGGTGCATCTTCGCAACAAGTTGGCGAGAAACCAGCACTGGAGCTTTTTTACCTAAGACCAAAACCGCACCGATTAACAAATCAGTATCGGGAATAACTGCTTCTATTTGCAAAGGACTGCTGTAGAGGTATTCTACTCGGGAACCGAACAGAGTTTCTAAATAGGCTAGGCGATCGACATTTACATCCAAAATCTGCACTCTAGCGCCCATTCCTACAGCAATGCGCGCTGCTTCTGTGCCGACGATGCCGCCGCCCAAAATCACAACTTTACCCGGTCTTACCCCCGGTACACCACCCAAAAGTACGCCCCGGCCACCTTGCTGTCGTTCCAGAAACCGAGCTCCGAACTGCACGGACAAACGCCCTGCAATAATGCTCATCGGCGTTAGCAGTGGCAATTTTCTGTCCGGGAGTTCGACGGTTTCGTAGGCGATAGCCTGGACTCCGCTGCTGATTAAATGCTCGGTTAATGTGCGATCGGCCGCCAAGTGCAAATATGTAAACAGCAACTGCTCTTTTTGCATCAGCGGATACTCAGCAGGCAGCGGTTCTTTAACTTTAACAATTAGTTCGCGATTCCAGACATCTGAAGCCTTTAAAACAATCTTAGCCCCTGCTTCAACGTAGTCCTCGTCCGCAAAACCGGCCCCAGCACCAGCATTCGTTTCTACAAAAACTGTGTGGCCTTTGTCCGAACAAGCCCGGACACTTGTGGGGCTGAGCCCGACTCGAAACTCTAAATCCTTGATTTCCTTGGGGACGCCTATTTCCATCTATAACCTCTAATCTCAGGCATACGTAGATCGAATCTAACCTAAAAACCATCCCCAGCGGGACAATACCATTGTAGATTTTAGATCTGGCAATCCGGCAATCCGGCTAGGAGAATATTTATTTAGTTTTTATTCAGTGCGATCGCAATTTATTCAATTTAGACTTGAATTACATAATTTTTTGATTGATAGATCGACCGCAGATGTAGGGCTGATTAACACAGAGTAACGCAGATAATTTCAAGAAGAGTCAATATATTTGATCTGTCACTTATAATTTAACAGGCATAACTCGTCCCCCTATCTAAACAAATGCCACGCACACCTACCTTAACATTCGATCGCGGAACTCTATTGCTGCACCCGCCGCCCAAAGGCAGAGACTGGGTGGACTTTGCGACATGGGACGATCGCGTGGAAAAATACCGCATTCGAGCCATTCACTACCGCCCGCTGGTAGAATGCCTCCAAGCCGAGTGCATTCACTTCACCGACGAAGCTAGGGGATACGAACTACTCGAACTCTTACCCAGCGTGGAAATGCAGCCTTACCCACATCAAGAACAGGCCCTGGCAGCTTGGCAGGAAGCAGGAAGCCAAGGAGTAGTCGTCCTCCCCACTGCTTCCGGGAAAACTTATCTGGCACAATTAGCCATGCAAGTCACTGGTCGCAGTACATTAATTGTAGTACCAACTCTCGATTTAATGCACCAGTGGTATGCTAATTTAAAAGCAGCTTTTCCCGACATCGAAATCGGATTGTTGGGCGGAGGTTCGCGGGACAAAACGCCAATTTTAGTGGCAACCTACGACAGTGCAAGTATTCATGCAGAAACCTTGGGCAATAAATACGGTTTGCTGGTTTTTGACGAATGCCACCATTTGCCAACAGACTTTTATCGAGTAATTTCCGAATATGCGATCGCACCTTTTCGACTCGGACTGACAGCTACACCCGATCGCACAGATGGCCGCCACAGCGATTTGCATTTCCTGGTTGGCCCGACAGTATTTAGCAAAAGACCCGAAGATTTGGCAGGCGATGCTTTAGCCGATCATAAAATAGTTCAAATCATGGTAAAACTGTCAACAGAAGAAACCGACCGCTACGCCCAATTAATCAACATTCGCAACGACTTCTTAAAGCAGTCTAACATCAGAATATCCAGCCTCGATGGTTGGAAACAGTTTATCATGGCAAGCGCGCGATCGCCCTTGGGACGGCGCGCCATGCTAGCCCACCGCCAAGCCAAAGAAATCGCCCTTTGTACCGAAGGGAAACTGCGAATTTTAGCCAACATACTAGCAGAACACTCTCCCCAGCGCACGCTAATTTTCACCGGAGACAACGCCACAGTTTACCGAATTTCCCAAGAATTTCTCATCCCCACCATTACCCACCAAACCCCTGTCAAAGAACGCCACGAAATCCTCGATCGCTTTCGCAGCGGCGAATACAAAACCCTCGTCGCCTCCCACGTCCTCAACGAAGGAGTGGACGTTCCCGACGCCAGAATTGCTATCATATTGTCAGGAACCGGCAGCGAACGCGAATACATTCAGCGATTGGGTCGAGTTCTCCGCAAAAGCAGCGATGTAAATAAGTTAGCAATTCTCTACGAAGTCGTCACCGAAGACACCAGCGAAGAAAGAACTTCTCAGCGCCGCCGAGGAGGAATGCAGCCTCACAAACCCCAACCACAAACACAAATAGAACCGCCAAAGCCAGAATATCAGAAATTAGAAACTGTCAAACCGACACCCATTTACGGAGTCAACCGGGAGACAACCAAAAAAGCAGCAGAATCACCCGCAAAATGGGGAGAAGACAATGATGAAATTCCCTGGTAGTAAGCTTAGACTATTTCTGAACACTCTCTTTCTCTCTTTTCCCTTCGCGTTCTTCACGACGAAGAACATCCCAACGCCGCTGAGGAGGAATGCAGCCTCACCAACCACAACCACAAACACAAATAGAACCGCCAAAGCCAGAATATCAGAAATTAGAAACTGTCAAACCGACACCCATTTATAGAGTCAACAGAGATGCGACTAAAAAAGCCGCAGAAGCACCCGCAAAATAGGGTGAAAAAATGATGATTCCAAGGAAGATTGAAGATTGCCCAATTAGTGTATAATCTCAATATTAACTAATTTACTTTACCTAAAAATGAGCGAAACTGCACAAATAACTAACTTGAAAGTCTTCCCCAAACATACTGGAGTTTGGGAGGGAAACTGGACAATACTCGATGCAGACTGCAAGGAAATGCAGAAGTTTACAGCAGTCTTAACCCAGAAAATTGTTGACAACCAGTGGAGGCAAACTAACGTTCAAACTTATGCCAATGGCAAGAGTGAAACCCAAAATTTTGTGGGTCATGTGGTAGGTGAAGGGCAAGTGCAAATTGAAAGTCCAGACTCGGTTTTTTCCAACTACAAGACACTAGCGACAGAAGTTGGAGAGAATTTGGTAATTTTTCAAATATGGGACAAAGCAACTGGCATTCTGAGGGCTGTTGAAACAATCAATCTTGTCAGTTCCGATCGGAGAATTCGGACTACCCAAAGCTTAACAGAAGAGGGAAAACTTAGGGGAGTTATGGTGATTGTTGAACAAAAAATTGAGTAAAACTTTTCACTGCTTATGTTACCCACTGATTTATTAAGTCACCGCCAAAACGGAGAATCAATTATTCCTCTCCGCCTCAAGATAGATGCTAAAAACTTAGAAGCAGCTACCGAAACAATAAACTGCTTTCAAGAGTCGATCGGCAAAACCCAAGGCGAGCTCGACGGACGGTTGCTAGAGTTAGAAGGCGACAGCCCGGATTATCGGCTGAAACGGGGATTAGCGCACCTGCTGAAAGGCGGTTTCTCCACCTTAGAAGTCATCAGTCCCCTAGAACCCTCAGAGTTGAGACAGCGGGTTTTTGCATTGTCCGCGCGATCGACTCCCAGCCCTCAATCCACCCAATTAACCCTGGAAAAAGTAGCAAGTGAACTCAGCCAAGAGTTAAACAGAGAAGTTTTGCCTCACGAAATCACTACAGGTTTATACGCCGATTTAAACGAAAACAAAATCCTCACAGAGTTTAATGCACCAACTCCCGAAAACTTGCTTCACAAATACAATCTTTCTCAAGTTCAAGGCATATTTTACCGAGCAAGTCAAGTCCAATTAACCGCCCATCGCAACGATCCAGGAGAATACAAACTCTTATTTCGCTATCTGAAACTCTTTCAATTAATGACTTACATTGAAGGCGATGCAGACCACGGTTTTACACTGACAATAGACGGCCCTACAAGCTTATTCAAACCCAGCACCCGCTACGGCTTAGCCCTCGCGAAAATGCTGCCGGCACTGCTGCACGTCACCAAATGGAGTATGCACTCGATACTGCACACAAAAGACCCTTTTAGCGGCGTTTTGAAAACAGGTAAATTTACCCTCAATTCCGACTGCGGTTTAGTCAGCCACTATCCCCCTGGCAAGCCTTATGATAGTATGTTAGAAGCGGCATTTGCTGAAAGATGGAATTCCACAAAAACCGAGTGGCAACTAGAGCGAGAAGTAGATTTAATTCCGATTCCAGGTAGTGTGATGATTCCCGACTTTCGGTTGGTGCATCCCGACGGGCGAGTATTTTTATTAGAAATAGTTGGCTATTGGCGACCCGAGTATTTGCAAAAGAAATTTGCACAAGTACAGAAGTCTGAATGCGATCACTTGATTTTAGCTATTTCCGAACGCCTGAATTTAGAAAAAGCCGGGGTGAATGTAAATGATGTGCCAGCAAAAGTAGTCTGGTTTAAAGATAAATTGTTGCCCAAATCAGTCCTCGAAGTCCTCGAATAATAACCAATCCGCGCAGCAGTTGCAAACTTCTTTCTTTCTCTCTGCGCCCTCTGGGCCCTCTGCGGTTCAAAAAAATCCTCCTCAAAAAATATTGCACATTCCCAGCTATACTAAAATAGGAATTCACCCAAATCCTTGCCACCGCATACTCTCACCCTAAAACAGATTGAAAAATGCCAGACACAAGTATTATTGAAAGAATCAAAAAGCTGTTAGCCCTCGCCACCTCATCCAATGAAAACGAATCGACTGCTGCGGCAGAAAAAGCTTCCGTTTTACTGGCACAGTACAATCTCAGCCTCGCCGATTTAGGGCCAAATCACCAAGAAGAGATTGACGAAGACTCAGTTGAAACAACATCGAAATTTGTCACTTGGAAAATGATGCTGCTTTCAGGAATTGCCGACGCTAACGGTTGTAATGCCATGCGAAACACTTATAATGGCAGTATGTTTTTGGTGGGAACTTCTACAAACCTGATTGTTTGCAAACATCTGTACGAGTATTTGAGTTCGGCGATTGAAAAAAGGGCTAAATACCGCAAAGGAAACGGCAGGGGGTTGGCGTATCTGAATGCTTTTCGGGTTGGATGCGCGACGAGGTTGAGACAAAGATTGTTGGAACAAAAACAGGAGATGGAAAAGTCGGGGATTCCGGGTTCGGGGGATGCGGCGGCGACTCCAGGGATTGTAGTGCGATCGATGTTTGAGAAAAATCAACGGGCGATCGCGGATTATCTAGAGGGCCGAGGGGTTAAAATTAGAACGAGAACAGATTCTCAAGTCAGCAGCGCGGCGGGTTTTAATTCGGGATATGAAGTGGGCGACAAAATTAGTTTGCACAAGCAAGTGCAGCCGCAAGGGGATATGAAACAACTTAATGAATGTCTTTGAATTCTCGATAGTAATTGATGGATAATCAAAACAGGGATAAACTTAAAGCAAATAACAAGTTAGGTCTGATTATTCCGATTCTTCCGACTTATCTCGGACTTTGAAATAGTAAAAAAGATTAGCAACAGCCAAATTCGAGGCTTTTTCCAAGTTCGACGATACTAAACTTTTATGACCCGCTATTTCCCCTTGCTCAAGGATATAATCTTCGTACTCTTGACGCTGCTGCGGATCGAGCATTAATTCCAGTTGAGTGCAAAGCGCATAAAAATGAGACTTCGGCCTCAAATTTTCATAAAATAACTGTTCATCCGGTATCGCTAAAGCTGTTTTGGCGGAATTTTTATCGTAACCGTTCAGGGGGGGTAGAAGAGAAATAGCCTAAAAAGGGGAGAAAATCTGATAAATTAAGTGACATGGAAGAAAAGCGCGTCAACCACTTAGAGCAGATACCCCCAGAAGATTGGGGAAAGACTCCAACCAGTGTCAAAAAACTGGTGGAGGCAATGGCGCAGCAAATAGAACAGCAGGAAAAGAAACTAACCGAAGTCCTGACAGTTCAAGAACAGCTCCACCAAAAAAATTAATCGGACATCAGAAAACTCATCATCATCACCACCATCTTGCGACCCACCGGGATTTGGAAAAAAGCCGCCAAAGACAAAAAGCGGTAAAAAGCGAGGGGGGCAGCCTGGTCATCAAGGAAAGAGCCGGGACTTATACCCAATAGAAGAATGTAGCCAAGTAATCGAGCATCATCCAGAAGAATGCAGTAATTGTGGAGCCACCCTGACAGGAGTTGATACAAACCCCTATCGTCACCCATTACTCACAAGTTAAGCTAAAAGCACTATTGTCACTGAGTAATTTTACTCATCTTTTACCTGTTGACCCAATTAAAATATGACTCCATTTGTTCCTTTATTATTGAAAAAAAATTGTTCGGGACTTCTTTGAGTTCCAGGGAAAGGAGAAATAATTAGCCTGACATGAGGTTTTCGTCGTCGCTTAACAATCCCTAAATCTTGATTTTTATCGGAGGCAAAATACTTAACTAGGTCAGAAGCTAATCCTTTTTGATATGCCACAGAAAAATGATACATCCCCCGATAAATCATTTCTAATGAAACAGGTTCAATTGGCACTCCTAATTCATCCGCAACGGCATCTCCTAAATCTACTAAAACCGCATAAAATAGCCAAGTAGCCCAGATTTGAAGCTTGATTCCGTTTAATGAACCTGTCCATAAATAGCTGAGATTTAATAATCTTTTTACTGTACAAAATGCCTCTTCTATTCGCCAGCGTCTTTGATATAAATCTGCTACTACATAGGGGGGCAATACTTCGGGTTCTCGGACACTTGTTAGATAAGAGCGCCAGGAAGTCTTGGAGCGAATTTGTACTAATCTTATAGTCAAAGCTGGTGTCTGTTTTGTGCCTGCACCTATTTTAATTATCTGGTCTTTGACATCATAAGTATTGGTTAATACCCGCTCGATTTGATAAGATGCACTTTTTTTAATTCGAGTGATAAATCCAATTTCTTGCTCGATTAGTTTTGACCAAAAAGCGAAGTGATAGAAGCCTCTATCCAATAATAGTAAGGTTTTAGGCTTAACTGTTTTTAGTAAATCTTCCTCCCAATTAGTATCTGCTTGTTTCGGATTTTCCCCAAACCAAATTTCTTCGGAAGATGAGTTACTAGGTCTATGATTACTCCCATTTTTCCGGCTAATTGACCAATTGGAACATCTGATAAACTTTGTAGCTTCTTAAATAATGCTTCTAATGTTGAGCCGTCAGCTATCCAGATATTATCAAAGCTTTTTAAGGCAAATTGTACGCTCTCTGGTAATGGTCTCGATTTTCTCATCAACCATTCCCGACGAAAATGAGGCAGTAATTCTTTAAATACTTTTTCAAATAAAACTGCGGGAAAAGTTAAAAATCTTTGTGATAATGCTTGTTGACTAATTGCAGACGGGTCACACCATAAAAATCCCTCTCTATTTAATAATCTGGTTAATTCTGTTACTCCTGCTACGTCTCGCCATAATAAACTTAATATTGCTGCCATCATTAATGGTAGTGTCAGAATTCTATCTCTTAGATTTAGTTGCCGATAAAAACTTTTTTGGGCCGCCATTGCCGGAATTAATAAATCTTCCAGGTGATTTGCGATTACTTAATTTTCTACTTGGGGAAGATTTTTTTTCTTTGCATGATCTCGGTTGATTCGTTTTTTGCGACTCATAACAGGTTCAATTATGGCTCAAATGCTTGCCCGGTAAAGGTTACATTCTATTTTACCTTTTTTTGTCTACCCCCTTGACAATTTGCACTTTTTCTTAACTTGTCACAAATGCCCTCAATCAATCAATTCCGCTTCTTCAAAAATCTGTCTAGTCGTCAACTCCAAACCAGGCAGCAACTCATCCACAATCGGTGTATTATCCGTATAAACTTGACTAGAACCACCCGTCAAAAAACTTCTAATTAAAATAGCCTCTGGATCAATCACCCAAACTCGCGGAACGCCCGCAGCCAAATAATCTTTCGCCTTCTCTTCAAATTCCTTCATACTTTGATCCGGCGATATAATCTCAATCACCAGTTCAGGAATTGCGGGACAAGCTTCATTTCGCCGCCAACTTTTCGGCAGACGTTCATAAGAAATGTACGTTAAATCGGGAACAGGTACCCAATCTTTATCCTGACGTTTTAACAAAATTGCCCATTCTGGAAGCACTCGCCCGCATCCTTTACACCATACACGAATCAGGCGACACAAAGCTCCCTGTAAACTGGAATGAAAAAATTTTGGAGACACTTTAGGGACTGCTTCACCATCTATAAACTCACAATATATATCTCCGTCGGGCAAAGCTAGAAATTCTTCTAAAGTGAGTTTGGTTCCGATGCCTACCATGACTCCCAGCCCTCTCGCTAATTAATTCAAATATCAATTATATAGCCTTTCTCAGATAGATGAGGTATGTAATAAGGCTTGAAAGTCCCGCTATTCAGGGAATCTCGGGTACCTCATCTTTTTAAGAAAGGCTATACAAAATTTCCCAACATTCCTAGAAGTACGATCGCCCTTCTCCCTCTACGCCAAAAGTGGAACAGGCATCCCGCCTGTGAATTTCTGTGAATTTCTGCGCCTCAGAAATCAAAATCCCAATTCCCCAAAAACCATAGCGGGGCCGGCTATCCAGCCCGCCCCGCATTCTCCAAAAGCCCCAAAACCATTCACTTCAACCAAGCAGGATGAGCCATCAAAGCTGCAAACGGCTGCACTCCCCGCAACTGATTCGACAGCGGCAAATGACCCCTAGGCGCGCTCAAATCCCAAATAAACTCTTGCGGGTATCGCGTCCAATTATTCCCCTTCTTCCAGCCAATTAGCGGCCACAATTTATCCCAATTCTTGCCCGAACTCAGCCAAATTTCCCGCTGCACCGAAAAGCCGAATTTGCCTTCGGAATGAACTTTCCACAGCGTATTAATTGTTTGCAAATCCGTTACCGGCAAGCTCTCAACTTGCGTAAAATACAGCCACTTTCTCACAGAAGCTGTTTCACCAGCCAATTCACAAAGCTTGTCTAAAGTCAAGCGATCGGCTTCTTGAAATTCCTGTAACGCCAATAATTGTTGCAGCGGAGTGTAATCAATGTTAGAGTCCGATCGCAGCGGCACAACCCCAGTCGGAAAATTCGCTTGCAAAAACTCCGTCGCTCTCGGAGAATTAGCACTGTAAAGAATTTGGTAAGCCTTACCCATTACCGCAGTCGGTGCCTCTGACTTGCGCTCTAATAAAAATTCCATCAATACATCCCAACCGGAATCTGCTATTTGTTGTTGCAGCAGTTGCAGTTGAGCTTTTTCCGAACCCGACCTCAACTGAGAGCGGAGTTCGGCTGTATCGGCCGCCGAGTCTAGAGGAGAAGTAGAAATCGAGTCAGTCATGAGAAACTATCAGCTATCAGCTATCAGCTATCAGCTATTAGCTGAAGCCCTGGTTTTCCCCCATTGTACAATGGTACTGACTCCGATTCACTTCTCTGTACTCGGATGCCTGCGCGCCACACCGCCTGGTTTAGCCGATCGCCCGATCGCACACTTTTCGCCAATGTCAGCAATCGCAAATAAGTCTACCATCTGAAATTTACGATCGATGCCATACCAAAGAGTTTTTTTTGAACCTAGTCGTCCACGATTGAAACCCATGCAGGGAAGGAAGGCGGAAAAAAGTTTATGTCATATTCCGAGTCTTCCCACTCTTTGACCCAAAGCGGCACGGCGCCTGGGCTAGGAGTTGCAGAAAAGGTGCGTTCTTTGACTTCGATCGAGTGAAATAGCTGTTTTAAAGTATCTCCCCGATCCAAAGCTTCGCTGAGGATGTCGTCCAAGTCAGGATCGACCCGTTTGACACGGTTTTTGTCCTCCTCCAGCCACAGCAGTTTCAAAGACTTCAGATCCCTCGGACTGAGGATGCTCTTGTAGTACACGCGCTTAAGGGTTGCTACGGGCTCCAATGAACGTTCTATCCGGCGAATTTGCTGAACTCGCAGGTAGTGCCATTCCGCTAAACGCTTGCTTTCCGAAGGCGGGAGAGTACCCTTGCCCGCTGCGTGTTTGTAGTCGTATTTAATCAAGCTGCAAGCCATATTGGCTAGCAGGTGAATCAACTGTTTTTCTTTGGGTGTCGCCTGACGCCGTTCCTGGGTTCTTGTCAATACGCGCTGTCTGCGGGTAGTTTCGAGAGTATTTTCCATTGGGTTTTTACGAGATGAAATACGATTGTGCCAGATCCAAATCCCGAACATCAGAAGGTAAGGAAGTTGATAGGCGGGGAAACTCCACCAACAGACTCGCCTTACCTGTTTATTTTCCCATCCACCGTTCTCTGAAACTGATTACCACCCCTGGGATTAGGTAGACTGATCTTGGGATCGAGTTTTAACTACCTCGATCAGAGGCGGTTGGGACAACAAGCACCACAACTACAACCACAACCGCATCAGAGCGAACCACACTCCGGGCGCCAATTATTATTTCCTGCCTTTACCCGTTTTTACCTCTTCTTGGTCCCCATCCTCATTCGTTCCAGTGTAGTTAAAGTCAGGACGACTCTCCCAAGCCGTCAAACTACTGGCTGATGAAGGTTGTGTGGCGATCGCTGAAGCGCTGGCGCTGCCTGCCTGGAAAAAGCCGAAGCCAGCCGAGGCAATTACCCCTAATACTAAGATGCTGTTTTTCATGTTCGATGACCCTGATTTGCGTAGATTGACACTTTTTGGCTCACCCGATCTGTCAGAAATGGGTTGATGCAATAGCCCACTTGTCTTCTGATAAATCTGCCTGCCATAATCAATTCAGACAGGCACACCCGCTTGCGATCGGAAACGCCAGAAGTGACGTGTTACTAATGTCCACGATCATCCACCAACCCGAATCTTTTGGGTAGTGGAGCGAAAGCCATCAGGGCGTCGATCCATCAGGGAGTTATGCCATCAGGGTGCTAATCCATCGGGTAGTTAAGCCATCAGGGCGCATCTTCTACAATTAGCCACAGACTTAACTTTTAGAGTTGAGCGAGTGGTTAGCCAGTTTCTGACCACGCCTTTAAGAATTAAACTTTTTGTGGAGGCATCCTGAAAAGTTTGTTCTTAGGAATCCCCGAACGCGAAAGCCCGGGGAAAGTCAGCAGCATGGAATTCCATGCAATCTAAGTCAACTAAAAAAACGCAGATTAACGATATCTCCCACTCAAGCAGTCCTCAGCCAAACGCTGGGGTTTTTTATTGGCAGCCATTGCTCTGTCTTTTCCTCCAGCATTCGGCAAGCGCAACTGAAGGCAGAAGGTTGACGGCGCTGTGGTTATGAGTTTCCCTGCCAACATCATACCACCGGGTTAATTTTAAAGTATTATTGTAAAAAAAATGTGAAAAAAACGGCGTTTTAGCGTTTTCAATCCGATCGAGTCAAAATTCATCAATTATGTGAACGAGTGTAAAAAATCAAGTGGCGGGGTACAATTGCGCCGATCATAGGATTTGGGGCGAACGCTTGCAAAGATACGGTAAAGATTGACGAGAAGAAAGCTGACCTAGTAGACAATAGAGAAAGAAGAACAAAAAATTTTCCACCATAGTAAGGCCGATAAAAAAAAAACAATCCAAATGCAACAGGCAAACTCCAAACCCTTATTGAATAAGTCATTGCCCAATCTAAAATCTAAAATCTAAAATCTAAAATGGTATCAGCGGGCCATAACTCCAATTTGTAACCTTTCGATCGCACAGCATAGGGGCGTAAAATCTTGATGAATTCCCAGATGACAGCATCCGTCAACTCAACGTACCAATATCAAGTTGGAGGCTATTTGCCTGCCGGTGCGCCCACCTATGTCAGGCGATCGGCAGACAGCGAGCTCTACGAAGGACTCAAAGCCGGAGACTTCTGCTACGTGTTGAGTTCGCCACAAATGGGAAAGTCCAGCCTGCTAGTGCAAACGGCCAAAAGGTTGCAAGCCGAAGGTACAGTTTTTGCCGCCATCAACTTGAGAAGCATCAGCAGCCCAGATATCTCCCCCCAAAAGTGGTATGGCGGAATCATGTACCGCATGGCAAGCAGTTTACACATCACAAACAGGTTTGATGCCATCAAGTGGTGGAACGATCGCGAACTGCTGCCGCCGGTGCAGCGATTGGAGATATTTATCGAAAAAGTTTTGCTCAAGTCACTTCAGCAAAATCTGGTAATTTTTCTAGATGACATTGACAGCATCAGCCGCCTAAATTTTAGTACCAAGGATTTTTTTGCTTTGATCCGGGCTTGTTACTCCAAGCGGGCAGAGCAACCGGAATACGATCGCCTGACTTTTGCTGTTATGGGAGTAGCAGCCCCCTCAGAATTGATCCGAGATCCAAGATGCAACCCTTTTAATGTTGGACGGCAAATTCATTTAAGTCGATTCCAACTGCAGGAAAGTTTGCCGCTAGCAAAAGGATTAGCCCTGAAAGCTTTTCGCCCCCAAAAAGTCCTCCAAGAAATATTAGCTTGGACGGGCGGGCAACCGTTTCTAACTCAAAAAGTTTGCCACTTGGTACTTGAATACGGGCCTTTTATTGGCAGAAATTCGGAAGCTCAGCAGGTTGAAAAACTGGTCAAACACAGAATTATTAAAAATTGGGAAGAAGAAGACGAACCCCAACATTTGATACCTATACGCGATCGCATTTTCCATAACCACTGCGACCTCACGCGGCTGTTAACGCTGTACCAGCAAGCTTTGCAACCGCCCAAGGCAACAAAACCGGGAGAATCCCAGGGAGTACCAGCAGATTACTCTCCCGAAAAACTCGAATTGCAACTGTCAGGACTGGTTGTTAAATTTGAGGGTAAATTAATAGTTTCCAACCTAATTTATCAGTCAGTTTTTAATCAGTTCTGGGTGGAAAAAGAGCTGGGAAAATTGGCTCCTTACCGCTTGGCCCTAGCAGCATGGCTGGCTTCAGACCGCGAAGATGAATCACTGTTATTGACAGGGGAAAGTTTGCAGTCAGCTTTGGATTGGGCGGAGGACAAACAATTAAGCCAAGAACACTATTGGTTCTTGAATCCCGATCGAACTTTTGGGGAAAAACCCACAGTCGTTGTCGCACAAGTTGCAGACAGCAGCATAGACACAGATGCAGACAGCCCCATCCTCACCCCGCCCTCAGATAGTATTCCAACTGGCAGCAACGAACAGAGATTGTACGATCACATCGTCTCCTGCGTGGAAACAGAATCCCCCGCACAGGTGATCGAGCGGTTCCGAAAGCTATTTATCGACGGCATGGGCTATCCCGATCGAGAGATTGAAGCAACTTTGTATAGTATAGTCTCCGTCAAGCGATCGGATCAGGACTTTAAATATCTGCTCCACCGCTGCTGCTACATCCCCATCAACCGCTGGCAATTGCAATCACAAAATCAGTTCGCGATCGCCAAGTTGGTATCTTTATTTAAGCAGACTTCTCCCCGATTCGGGATGGAATTTTACATAGTCAAGCGCTTACAAGAACAAATAAAATTTTTTAATAAAAGTGAAGAATTCCAGACTATAGAGCGCTTAGTAAAAGCCTTAGATAGAGATGCGGAACAGCAGCAACAAGATACAGATTTTCCTTTGGGCGAATTGATATGTCGGTATCCTTATTTGTACGGCTATTCTCTACTGAGCAAGGACAGCATTGAGGAAGACCAACAAACCATCCAAAAACTGGCATTTCAAAGACAGCGACAATTTGAAACACATTTGTCTAAATATTTGAATTATATGGTTGAGCCGAGAAATACAGAAATAGGAATTGTACAGCGAGCGGCTAATCCCACACTTTTGAACGATGCAGAACTGCACTTAGCGGTCAGGGAATTTGCCGGAAAAGTAGCAGGCGATCGCAGCTACAAAGAAGCGGCTCAATTTTTCCTGAGAGATTCCAGAAAAACTCCATCTTACGCCTCATTTAAAGTGGATTTATATGAATATTTAATATCGTCGGTAGAACCAGAATACGGGGGGCGTCAATTTAATGACCGTTTGTACAAACAAATCAAAAATACATTGCGAGAAAATGACTCGGTGAAATTCAATAATCCATTGTTAGTTCGTACTTGCCACCAGTTGTTCAACTTCTTAGTAGTGGAAAATTCTCAACATCCCAGCCACTACGTTTTTTACGATTTGGTGTACAACCTCGGCGCCAGCAGGACAATGGGTTTACTCATGAAACTTGTACTGCTTTCGGGCAAAGTCAAACCAGAGTTGGAAAAGCGATTTTCTATTTTGTTCAATCACTATGAAGGTAAAGCTTCTAATGAAATTATGTGGTTTGTCAAATCGTTGGAAAATTTCAATGTGGCTTTGGTTGTGAATTTTGGTAAGACGGATTTGTCTTTGGTTAAAGAGCATCTTATTTTGACTTGAGAATAACAAAATCGCTCGAACTCTAACAGGGTTATATAATATTATTAATTTAAAAAAATCCCGGAGAAACAAATGAAAGCCTTTGAAGTCACAGGAACGATCGACGAAAAAGGTCAATTAATTCTCGATCGACCTTTAACACTAGACACTCCGGGCCCCGTGCGAATTATCGTCCTCTTTCAGGAATCTACAGATGAAGGTGAAGACGACCCCGACGATACTCCAGTGGCAGAAGTGAAAGCTAGTCTCAAAAGGGCATTCCAGGAAGCTAAAACCCGACAGCGAATACCTCTTTCTCAAATGTGGGAGGGCATCGATGTCGAATGAACCAGATCATCTAGTTCAAATCGATTTAACGCCTGAGTATAAGCGAAATTTGCGTGAATTATCCAAAAAGTATCGACAAATCCGGCTAGATACTCAGCCCGTAATTGAACAAATACAGGCTGGCAATTTTATTGGCGATCGCATTCCCGGAATCGGCGAAGATTATATCATCTTAAAAGTCCGAGTGAAAAACAGCAACATCCAAAAAGGGAAAAGTGCAGGGGATCGCATGATTTATCAGATTGAATCGCCCGTTAGCGTACCTTTGTTAACCATTTACTCAAAATCCGTGAACCGAAGCTATCTTCCCGCAGGGGTTCGGTGAAGGGTAGGGAATCGCGCAGATATCAATCTCAACGAAATCCGCAGCATCATTGCCGACTTTGATGAAAGCCAATAGCGGTGTATTATTAACTCTATGATTAGCTATCTCAAAGGCACAGTAGCCGATATCGCCAAAGGCAGCAACCGCGTCATATTGACTCTCGAAGTCAATCAAATCGGCTATGAAATCCAAATTTTGCCCCGCGTGACCGGTCAATTGCCAGCATCCGGCGAAGTCGCCCAAATTTTTACCCACCAGCAAGTTAAGGAAGACCAAATCGTATTGTACGGTTTTGGCAGCGCGGCAGAACGCGATTTGTTTCGGCAGTTGACGAGTGTTAGCGGTGTGGGTGCTCAACTGGCGATCGCACTTCTCGATACTTTAGGATTGCAAGATTTAGTCCAGGCGATCGTCGGCGGTAACACCCGCATTTTATCCAAAACCCCAGGCGTGGGTACAAAAACCGCAGAACGTCTCGCCCTGGAACTCAAAAGCAAACTTTCGGAATGGCGACAGCAAGCAGGTTTGACAACTTCAGTCGCCGCCGGAGTCCCCCCAGCTATTCAAGAAGAAGTCGAGATGATCCTGCTGGCGATGGGATACACTGGGGCGGAAGTCTTGCAAGCGCTGCAAACCCTCAGTCAAGACAGCACTTTGTCCGCCAAAGGTAATGCGGATGATTGGATACGTGAGGCGATCGCCTATTTGAGCCGATAATCGCCTACCACATCCCGAAACCGGGAATAAAAACCAAAATTCGGCCGGCCCAACAAACCTATCCTTGGCAAAAATTTTATCGTTTTTATGCTTCCCCTGTGATAACATTGGAGATTGTGACAATCGTACAAAAAAAACTAAAATCAATTCATGGCTCTTACACAACAGCGCAAACAAGAAATCATGGGCGACTTCCAAACCCATGAAACCGATACCGGTTCAGCAGATGTCCAAGTCGCCATGCTGACAGATCGCATCACCAAACTAAGCGCCCACCTGAAAATCAACCAAAAAGACTTCGCCTCCCGGCGCGGTTTGATGATGATGATCAGCCGCCGCAAGCGCCTGCTGGCATACATCCAAAAGGAAAATGTCGATCGCTACAAAGCATTGATTGCCCGTCTAGGCATTCGCGGCTAAACACCACAGCCAAAATTTGCGACAATATTCTTTAATCTTGGACAAACACCAAGACTTATTGAAAAATGTTCGAGATTTCAGGTTAGAGATAAAATATGTCCTCCGAACCACCCCGCAAGCGCTTGCCCTTTGAACCGGCAACAAATCGTAAAAAAACGCCTAAAAAGCCCCCAGAACCCCAAGCAAGCCTAGCCTTAGAGTCGGATTCTGCCGACAAGCAGCCGAAAGCTAACAAAACCGGAAAACAGTCGCAATCCATCCCAGAAGTAGTCAGCCAACGCATGATATCCCGCATAGCGGTATTCTGCGGCATACCGACAATCCTGGGAATTTGCACATTTTTTGTAAGCTATTTGGTGGTCAGCAAAGGCTTGTTCGATCTGCCCAACACAGCAGTATTGCTGGTAAGCATGGGCTGTTTTGGTCTAGGCGTTCTGGGATTAAGCTACGGAGTCCTCTCGGCTTCCTGGGATGAAGAAGTTTCAGGAAGCACTCTGGGGTGGGAAGAATTTAATACCAATTTTGGACGGATGCGAGAAGCGTGGCGCGCCGCGAAGCCAAAAAGTTAGTCATTAGTCATTAGTTATTAGTCATTAGCTAAAAACTAAGCTGTTAACCATCTAGAGTTTGTCTTTGGGGAGTGAATAAGAACTCGCCCCACAACAATGCTAATAAAACTGATATAAATAGATTCTCGATCGCCATTGCATCTATTTTTCTCAGTGCATCAGAGTCATCATCCGTTTCTAGCCCAACTAAAAAGGCAAAAAAAATATGATTATTGTAATGAAAGCCGGCACTCCAGAAGCCGAGATCGATCGACTAGACGAAGACCTCCGCACTAACTGGGGTTTGGTACCCGAAAAAATCGTCGGCCGTTACAAAGTTGTTATGGGTTTGGTAGGCGACACCGCCGAGCTCGAACCTATGCAACTGCGCGAAATGAGCACCTGGATTGAAGAAGTGCTGCGCGTCGAAAAACCCTACAAACGCGCTTCTCTGGAGTACCGCCAAGGAGAAGCCAGCACAGTAGAAGTTGCTACTCCTTTAGGAACTGTGATGATCGGCTTGCATCACCCGATCGCGATCGTAGCAGGCCCTTGCTCGGTCGAAAACGAAGAAATGATTGTCGAAACGGCAATGCGCGTCAAAGCTGCTGGAGCTCATTTTCTCCGTGGTGGCGCGTACAAACCGAGAACTTCTCCCTATGCTTTCCAAGGCCACGGCGAGAGTGCTTTGGGATTGCTAGCGGCGGCCCGGGAAGCTAGCGGTTTGGGAATTATCACCGAAGTTATGGATGCGGCGGACTTAAGTGCGATCGCAGAAGTAGCCGACGTGATCCAAGTCGGGGCGAGAAATATGCAGAATTTCTCACTGTTGAAGAAAGTCGGAGCTCAAGACAAACCGATTTTGCTGAAGCGCGGCATCTCCGCCACCATTGAAGAATGGTTGATGGCTGCTGAGTATATCATGGCTTCTGGCAATCCGAACGTGATTTTGTGCGAGCGCGGAATTCGCGGGTATGACAGGCAATATACACGCAATACCCTAGATTTGTCGGCAGTACCAGTATTGCGAACTCTGACTCACTTACCGGTGATGGTTGACCCCAGTCACGGCACTGGTTGGGCGCAGTTTGTACCGTCAATGGCGTTTGCTTCGATCGCCTCTGGTACTGATTCGCTGATGATTGAAGTGCACCCGAATCCGAAAAAAGCATTGTCTGACGGGCCGCAATCTTTAACACCGGATCAGTTCGACAAGTTAATGGAAGAATTGGCCGTGATTGGTAAAGTCATGGGACGTTGGCCGCAGCCCGTGCCAGTTTTGGCATAAAAACAGGCGCAAAGCCTAACCTAAAATGCGATCGCGGCACGGCTGTTTCATTCTCGTATCCGATCACCAACCAAAAGTAAAAGCGATCGCGCTATCTGATAAGATTTTCAGCGATCGCTTAACAGTCAATATACAGCACTTCCGGATGTTATAAGGTACGATAGAATCGACTAAAAATAATATACCAATGAAAGCATACTCAGTAGATTTGCGAGCCTTTCATAGTAGCAGCCCATAAGCGAGCAGAAGCTGTCGATCAGAAAAACAGCAGAAATATTTGCCTGCAGTAAAATCTTAGTTCAAAAACTTGTCAAGCAACAAAAAATCGAGGGGAATTTACAGCCTAAACCCAGGGGGAAACCCATATTAACTCAATAGTCCGGACAATTTTTATAGAGTCCAATGGCTTATTCTCGGTTGACTTTAAGCCACTATGGATAATTAAATCAATGTCAGCTCCACCCGGCTCGTTGCATTTAATTGGACTTTATTTAGGGTTTGCTGAATAATCGATCGCTTTCCCAAGAGCAAGAGCGATCGATTCAAGGCGACTTAAGGATAAGTTTTTTCTGCCTCAATTTGAGTGAAATATAAGCGCAGATTATGCTGAGGGGGGTGACAAAGAGGTCTAGGAGATAGACCGAATAAGGGTTGCAGCCCGCCTGGGGGGGTGACAACCAGCCTGAAACCGAGAGGTGGTGAGGATTGAGCCAATGTGTGCTAAAAAAAGATAGGCAGCATAATTGTTACACGCTTGCCTATCCAAAAAATAATGATACCAACATTTTACCAGACTCATT